>CAYMJK010000100.1:0-6991 GCA_964390535.1 uncultured Phycisphaeraceae bacterium
AGGTCCCCGCCAGCTGCATGAACGCGACGCCCTCTGCCGCCGAGAGCGCCCCCAGCGAGACCAGCCCCGCCGCTGCCGCGGCAGGCCCGCGGTGCTTGCCGTGATGGCAATGCACGTACACCGGGCCTTCAAGATCCTGCATCGCGCGCACGATCGCGAGCTTCTGCTCCAGCGTGATCTCGCTGTAGCGGATCGGCACGTGGGCGTAGCGCATGTCGTGGGCGTGCGCCGTTTCCAGGTCGGGCGCTCCCCCGTCAACCGAGAGGATCGACCTCACGCCGAGGCGCCGAAGCTCTGCAAACGCCTCCGCGCCGCCCGGCTCCGACCCGCTGAACACCCCCGGCGCCACCTCGATGACGTTGTGCAGCCCCGGCAGGTCCCGCGGCTCAGAGAAGCTCGCGCCCGCCGCGGACGCAGCCTGGCCCGCAGGAGCAGCCGGCGGCGCCTCCGCGCCGCCGGCGGGCGCCGGCGGATCGCCCGCACAGCCACCCAGCAGCGCCAGCGTCGTCAGAAGTCCGGGAGCCGTCAATCGCATCATCATCTGACGTTCCCCGCGCAGAGCCAGTTCGCCCCATGCTACGGCCCGGCGCCCGCGAGGTTGCACGGCGCCACCGGTGGCACGGGCTTCCAGCCCGTGCGGGGGCAGGACCGGCGCAGCATCACCAGCATTCACCGGCCTCGGACGCTGCTCCAGGCGCCAACCCCCTCGGGAAGTCCTGGAAGCCCGCGGGTGGCGCCGATCGGCTGGCTCGGCGAGGTCACCTCGTTGACGGCGCCCAAGCGACAGCCCCCGCGGCAGGCAAAGGCTCCCCGTCCCGACCCCTCCGGTGGACCTCCGCCCCGCCCCCGTTATCATTTCGCCGCAGGCGAGCCCACGGGCCAGACGCCTCCCTAGCTCAATTGGTAGAGCAGCTGACTCTTAATCAGCGGGTTCGGGGTTCGAGTCCCCGGGGGGGTACTTTGGGGGAAATGATGAATGCGGAATGATGAACGATGAGTCGGCAGGGCCGAGGGCGCCGGGCCTGCCGTCGTCGCGCTGCGTCCGGGCGTAGGCCGTCCCCCCTTCCTCATCATTCATCATTCACCATTCCACACCGCTCATTCCACCCCGATAGCCCTCCCCACCAGATCCTGCAGTTCCTTCAGCGGCGCCTCGTGCGTCTCCGGGTCCGCGACCGTTCCCGTGATCCGCACGCTCGTGCCGCCGAACTGCAGGCCCGCGAGCAGCCGGTCCAGTTCCTCCGCCAGCGGCAGGTTCAGGTTCGCCAGCGGGCGCAGCCAGACGACCGCCCCGCCGCGCAGCGGGGAGTCGCCGCCTTCCCATACATTCACGAGGTGCAGCGCCAGGCGCATCTCCGTCCCCTCGTCGAAGTACCGCGCCTCCGGCAGGCGCAGCGAGCGCCCCTCCAGCCGCACCGTCGCCTCGCCCGAACCGCTGGGCTCGCGCTCGGCGCCGACGATGCTCGCCAGTTGAAACAGCTCCGCGATCACCGGGATGTTCACCAGATCCGCCTCGCGCAGCGCGAGCTGCGCGTGCGCGAACAGCCGCTCGGGGGCGCCGAGATACCCCGCCCCGCCGAACTCCATGGTCAGCCGCCCGGGGTATGACTTCGCGTCCGGCGCCACCGCGTGCACCAGCAGATCCAGGTCCAGGTTCCTGGCCTCCCCGGCCACCTGGATGTAGCGATCGCCATCATGATCGTTGGTGTTCGCCCAAAGTGTCAACTCCCCTCCGGCGATCTCGATACGGGCCTGTTCCAGCACGCTCCGCGGATCGCCGAGGAACGCCTCCAGCTCGATGCGCCCTACCTCCACGCCGCGCACGCTCCCATCCTCCAGTTGCAGCAGCGCCTTCAGATGCAGCGGCGCAATCGCGTGCGGATCCTCGCTCGGGCGCATCTCGATGGCGCCGCTGATCAGCCCGCCCACCTCCTGCAACTCCGGCACGAGCTCCGCCGACGACACCTCCTCCACCTCCACCCGCGCCTCGCTGGCGGTCCACCGGTCCAGCGGCACGAGCGCCGCCCCCTCGATCGACCCCCCGGCGAGGTCGCCCGAGAGCCGCTGGACCCGGAGCAGCCGCCCATCCAGCTCCCCCTCCATCTCGACCTCCCCCAGTGGCGTCCCCGCGCGCGCAACCTGCGCCGAGATGCGCCCCGTCATGTCGCCGGTCCACTGCGAGACATCGACGTCCCCCGCCACCTCGCCGGTGATCAGTGCGTCCACATCCCGCCACTGCGCCAGATACCCCTCGCTCGACAGATCCACCGACACCCGCCGCCACGTCTCCATGTCGGTCTCGATCTCGCCGCGCAGCCGCCCGTCGCCGCGGGAGAGCAGAACCTGGCTCAGGCGCACCTGCCCGCCCTGAATATCGAGCCTGCCCGCGGCAGCCTCGGCCTCCAGCGGCCCGACCGCCAGGTCGGCGACCTCCCACCGGCCATCCACCACCAGGCGCGACTGGTCGCGGCGCGGCCAGCGCGCGCGCAGTTGCGCCTCGGCCCGCCCCGAGACCTCCGGCGTGATCTCGAGGAACGTCGAGAGCGCCTCCAGCGAGAGGTCCGAGCACTCGGCGATCACCGCCACCCCCTCGCCCCGCGTGGCGCCGATGCGCACGATGCAGGCGCCGTCGAAGGCGTCGAACTGCTCGCTGGTCACCCGCAGGCCGCTGGCGTCGAACTCAGCAGCCCCGCGCAGCGCAAACAGCTCCGGCGAGTCGCCCGGCGCAAGCGGCTGCGTCCGCAGCACGCTGGCCCCGCGCAGCCGCAACGGATCGAGCGTGCCCTGAAGGTCCAACTCCAGCGACGCCTCGCGGTCGAGCTCCAGCAGCCGCGCCAGGCCGCGTTGCTTCGGCGCGGGCGCTGCGGAATCCTCGGCCCGCGGCGTCTCGGCGTGCTCGTGCTCGTCGCTCTCGTGCTCGTCGCGCGCTCCCGCCTCCTCATCCCCGCCGCCGGTCGCGATCACCAGCGACGCCGCCACCGGCTCCGGATCCTGCGGCACATACGCCCCCTCGCCGATCACCGAGAGGCGGTCGGTCTCCAGCGCCGCCCGCCACCGCTCCACCGCGCCCGCCGTGCCGCGGGCGTCCACGCCCACCGTGGCCGACTCCGCCCACGGCCCGATCGCCCACTCGCTCGCCTCCAGCTCAAGCTCCCACGCGAGATCCTCCAGATCCAGCCGCCCCGAGCCGAGGCTCCGCGCAGCGCCCTCCGCGCGGAAGTGCGTCAGCGCAAGCTGTTGGTCATACAGGGCCGCCTCCAGCCGCACCCCGCCGGCGTCCCACACCTCCTCATCGCGCCGGATCGTCAGCCGCTCGAGGTGCAGCGCGCCCTGCAGGTCGTCCCACGCCCGCCCCGTCGCCTCCAGCGCCGCGGCAAGGTCCACCTCGCCCCGCGCGCCCTGCCCGCGCACCGAAAGAGCCGCGCGGATCTCCGGGAACCCGCCGAACGAGCGCACCTCCGCCTCCAGCGAGCCGGCGTGCTCGAACCCGCCCACCGGCGCCACCCCGAAGAAGCGCATCGTCAGGTCGCCCTCCCGCCGATCCAGATTCACCCGCCCCTCGGCGACCCCGCCGACCCAGGCCGTGGCGAACTGCACGCGGTCGAACTCCACCTGCGCCCCGGCCACTCGCGCCCGCCCGCCGGCGAACTCGATCGTCTGCCCGGCCCGCTGCAGCGCGAGCTTCTCGACCGTCACGACCACATCGTGATCCTCGTGCAGCTGATCGGCGCCCCCGGACCACATCCCTCCGGGGCCGATGCGCAGCGCCCCGTCGAACTCCACGCCCGCGAAGCTCCCGCGCTCGATGCGCAGCGTCCCCGCGAGCCCGCCCGACTTCCGCTGGCCGCGCCAGCGCATCTGCAGATGCGGCGGAGCGCCCGCCTCGCCTTCGTCACCGGCCCCTTCGCCGCCAGCGAGCTGTTCCATCCCCAGCCGCGCGCTTGCCACCCGCCACATCTCCCGCGATGGCGCAAGGTCGGCGTCCACCGAGTGCCGCCAGTCGGCGCCCAGCGCCAGTGTGAGCTTCGCCCGCGACCCCCCGAGCCGCAGATCGACGGTGTAGCGCGCCGGCCCCGGCTCACACACGACATCCAGGGGCGTTTCGACAGTTTCCCCGCCGTCCGTCGTCAGGCGCAACACGCCCTCCGTGCCGCGGATCGGCGGGATGTCGGGCAGGTCGTTCGAAGAATCCTCGGCGCCGCCGGCGTTGTGCGCAACGATCCGGTCGATCGCCCGCGTCAGCGTCCACCCGTCCGGGCCTTCGCTCGTCAGCACCGTCGGCTGCGCGACATCGATCGTCTGAATATCCACCGACCGGCGCAGGATCACCGACATCAGCGAACTGTGCTTGATCGTCATCAGCGGCGACTCGAGCACCGCCTCGCCGTCCGGCGGCAGCAGCAGCCGCAGATCCCGCACGGTCGTCGTCCCGTCCCACGCCACGCCGATGGCGCCCGCCTCCACCGAGAGCCCCGTGATCGCCTGGATCTCGCCCGTCACCCGCCCCTTCACGTAGTCCGACCGGCGCACGATTTCGACCGCGGCGAGGAACACAATGCACCCGATCGCCAGCAGCATGATCGCCACCAGCGCAGCCGTCTGCCCGCGGCGGCGGGTGCGACGCTGGCGCGGCTCGTCACTCCGGCGCTCGCGCCCGGCGCCTCCTGCGCTGCGCCCCCGCTCGCTGCGAGACTGCCGATCATTCATGCGCCTGCTCAGTCACGGTCGTGCGGGTCATCGGGGGGTGGGGGGCTATCGCGGCGGATCATCAGGGAACGGGCTCCGGGTTTTCTCCGGGTCCGGGGCCTCAGGGTCGGGGACGTCGGCGTCGGGGGGATCCTGATTTTCCGGCGCCTCCGCGTCGGCGTCCGCTTCGGGATCGATGCCGTAGGCGACATCGCGCAGCGCCTCGTCTGTCGCCTCCGACTCGTCGCGCACCGGCGGAATGTCCCCGCGGCTCCACGGGCCGACTCCCACATACCACCAGTCGTCGCGCACCGACCGCCCGATGAACGGACCCGAAGCCGCCACCACCTCGCCGGTCTCTCGCCAGTACGCCACGTACGCCACCTCGGCGATCCCGTGCTGCTGGAGGTTGCGGAAGATGCTCAGCTCATACCCGACGACCGGCGGAATGCCGATCAGAAATCCCTCGCGGTCGATCCCCACGCCACCGCTGCGCACCTCGACGACAACCTGCGCCGCCTCGCGCTCCTCCATCAGCCGCACCCCGTCCACCAGCATCTTCGCCCGGAGTTGCCCGAGCACGAACGGGGCGTCCGCCGCCGCGAAGTACTGCGTGTCGATCCACACCCGCCTCCCACGCAGCGGATCGAACGTCAGCTTCGACACCGCCTCCACCGCCGACTGCGACAGCAGGAACTGCTCCGTCGCCGTCCGCTCCGGATCCGTCACCCGCGCCGCCGTGCAACCCCCCACGAAGTTCGCAATCCCGCCCAGAAGCGCGCACGCAGCCACGCCGCCCGCCCCACGCAGCACACCATGCGTCCATCGCTCGCGCCGCATCCATTCCTACTCATCATTCATCGTGCATCATTCATCATTCCGCCGCCCTACCACCGCGGAATCGCCTTCACCGGCCCCTCCGCCGCGCCGGGCAGTTCCGCCGCCGGGCAGACGAACGCCGTACCGCCGCGCAGCAGCGTCAGCGCCACCACCTCGTTGACCAGGTCGATGTCTCCCGGTCGCCGCTCGGTGTGGATCTCCGCCAGCGCTGCGCCCGCTCGCCCGTTGCCCGAGCCGGCCGCCACGCTGTCACCCCCGTTGCTCCCTGCGGGTCTGGCCGCGGCGCCCCACACCGGGCGGTCGGTCGCGGCGAAGACCACCTCCACCCGCGAGTTCGCCGCCGCGGCCAGCGCCTCCTCGAGGCGCGTGATCCCGCGCCCGGCCAGTTCCATCTCCTCGTACCGCGCCCGCGCTGCCCGCTGCGACTCGGTGAACCGCGGCGCCACGATCTCCCACGCCTCCGCCCGCAGATCGTCATCCCGCGCCACATCCGGCGCCCCCGCGACCGGCTGCGGCAGGATATCCGGATACCCGCTGATGTCCCGGTAGAGCGCAAAGCGGTCGCGCGTCGCCGCGATCACCATCGGCCGCCCCGTGGGGCGCAGGCGCGCGCACAGCGCGTGATCGAGCTGTCGATAATAATCGATGATCCGGTCGTTTCGGTCGTCCTTGCCCACGCCGTGCCCGTGGAACACGCCCGCGCGTGCCCCCGCCGGCTGGTCCCCCACGTGATGCTGCAGCGACGGAACAGGCTCCACCCCCGCCAGCGCCTCGTCCATGTCCGCCGGGGCGCCGGGGAGCTCTACCCGCGACTGCCCCCAGCGCGTGCACTCCAGCAGTCGCCACCCGTTCCCGCTCAGCGCCAGCGTGTAGAACGGCCCCCCGTCCGCAAGCGCCGGCAGCAGCGGGCTGACCTCGAAGCGATCGCCCGCAACCGCCCGCTCGGGTGTCTCTACCGGCGGCGTGTACAGCCGCGCAAAGCCGGGCGCGAGATACATCGCCACCGAGCAATGTCCCAGCCGCCAGAACGCCGGGTCATCGATCAGCGCACGGGCCGGCGCCAGCGTCTCGTCGATCACGCCCGGGCGCGCCCCCGCCCGTGCGAGCTCCTCCCCCGCGCGGTTCACGATGTTCTTGAAGCGGATGCGGTCCTCGCGCTTCTCGCGCCCCGCGCTGTGCGCCGGCGCCAGCAGGGAAACCAGCGGGCCACCTCGGGGGTGCATGAGTTCGTCGAGTTCGGTTGTCGAAAAGGGTGTCGCCTGCACACTTCACTCTACCGCACGCATCTCTGTTTCGCGCTTGCGCCGCGACATTTTTCGCCTCTCACCGCAGCCGGCGCCTGCAATGGGCTCGTTTGCTGAAAGCACGGTCCACATGGGCCCTGCGCCGGCGCAGTTCGTGCCTGAGCGCACATTCACCGCCGATTCAGATCGCACTGATCTTCCGCCCCGATCATGTCCCGGGC
>CAYMJK010000101.1:0-3758 GCA_964390535.1 uncultured Phycisphaeraceae bacterium
CGCCCGCCCGCCCCTCCGCCCACTCGGGGAAAGCTCCCTCAGGACTCGTCCCCCTCGCCTCCCTCGTCGCCGCCATCCTCGTCCCCACCACCCTCGCCGTCCTCGCCCTCGGCGCTCCCCTCCGCCTCTCGCGACGGCGCCCCGACGGTGACCGCCTCACGGCTCTCCGCCTCGGCGCTTGCCGCCCGCTCCGCCCGCATCTTCGCCTCGGTCATCAGGGCGTCGCGTGCATCCGTCGCCTTCATCTCGTCCTCGGTCAGGTGATCGGCCCGCAGCAGCATGATCCGCATGATCCGCTCCGACAGGTTGCAGTCGCGGATGATGTGGTCCACCTGCGCTGCCGGCGCCGAGAAGTACGTCAGGATGAACACACCCCGCTTCTGCTTGTCGATCTCGAACGCCAGCCGCCGCTCATCCCACTTGCTCATCGCGATGAGCTGCGCATCCGCACGCGACAGGATCTCGTTGATGTGCTCGATGGCGCCGCTCAGATCCGCCGCCACCGCCTGGCTGATCAGGAACATCCCCTCGTAGTTGTACCGTCGCTCTGTCATATCTTCACCTTTCCACCGTCTATGCCTTCGGGGGCCACCGCCCCGTCAGTTCGATTCGCCTCTGTTCTGTGATTCCCGGGCGCTGGCCCCGAGCCAGCCGGGATTGATGTCGCTCTCTGCGCCCTCGCCCCCCTGCCCCTCCGTGTCCGAGCGCCCGCCCGTGTCGGATCGCCCGCCGGTGTCCGATCGATAGTTGAAATCGTTCATCGTCGCCGTCACACCCCGCACCGCGAAGCTCTCGCACGCCTCCACCGCCCGCTCGAGCGCCGGCGCCACACGCTCCTCCTGCTCCTCGCTGAACCGCCCGAGCACCCAGTCCGTCTGCGTGATCATCGGCGGCGGCTCATCGATCCCCACCCGTAGCCGCGGATAGTCCCGCGTCCCCAGCGCCCGCTCGATGTCCGCCAGCCCGTTGTGCCCGCCGGTCCCCCCGCTCGCCCGCACCCGGATCACCCCGCACGGCAGGGCACGCTCGTCGGTCACCACCAGCAGGTCGGCCGCCGGATCCACCTTGTAGAACCGCACCGCCTCCCCCACGCACAGCCCCGAGCGGTTCATGAACGTCGTCGGCTTCAGCAGCAGCGCCTTCTCCGGCCCGATCTGCGCCTCCAGCGTCATCGCGTGAAACTTTGCGCGCGCAACCCCGCCCGGCGCCACCTTCGCGGCGAACAGATCGAGCACCCGGAACCCGGCGTTGTGCCGCGTCCTGGCATACTCCGGCCCCGGGTTCCCCAGGCCGACGATCAGCTTCATGCGCCCGCTCCCGCCGCCATCAGGACTCCTTCTCCTTTTTCCCCTCGTCCTCGGGCTTCTTCTCGGTGAGCACCTCCGGTTCGGCGGCGCCTTCGACCGTCGTCTCCTCATCGGTCGCGATCGACTTCGCGTGCGTGATGTGCGCCAGCGTCGTCTCCGGATCGCTCAGCAGCTTCATGCTCTCCAGCGGCAGCTTCACCTCCGCCGCCGTGATCGAGTCGCCAAGCTCCAGGGCGCTGATGTCCACCTCGAGCTCGTCGGGCATGTTCCGCAGCGCGCACTCGATCTCGATCTCCGTGGCCGGGTGGATCAGCACCGTCCCCGGCTCCTTCAGCCCCGACGCCTCCCCGACCAGTCGGATGTGCACCCGCGTCGTCACCCGCTCATCCAGGTTCACCCGCGCAAAGTCCGCGTGCACGATCCCCGCCCCGAGATAGTCGTACTGCAGATCCTTCAGCAGCAGCAGATCCTTCTGGGCGTCCCCATCGAGCTGGAACTGGAACACCTTCTCGCCCTTGTGAATGTGCGTCAGGGCGTCCCGGGCATCCACCTCGATCGCCACCGGCGCCTGACCGTGCCCGTACAGTACCGCGGGCAGGCGCCCCGCCTCCCGCAGCCGACGGGCGTACCGCGACCCGACGCGCTCGCGCCGGCTCGCCGACAGAAGTGGAGCATCCTCGTGCATGGCTTGATTCCTTTCCTCGCAGGGCCGTCGCCGGCCCGCCTGATGACTTTCTCTGGTGTCTCTTCTCGTATCTGGCTTACCGTTTTGCCCCCGCCGTATCGTGGAACAGGGCGCTCACCGACTGATTGTGATGAATCCGGTGGATCGCTTCGCCGAGCAGTTGCCCGATGCACAGTTCCACCAGCTTGTGCTTGATCGGCCCGCACCGGTCGTCACACGGAATCGTGTTCGTCACCACGATCCGCGAGATCGGCGCCTCCGCCAGCCGCTGCATCGCCATCCCCACCAGCACCGGGTGCGTCGCCGCCGCGATCACATCCCGCGCCCCCTGGTCCATCACCACCCGGGCCGCCTCGCACACCGTCCCCGCCGTCGAGATCATGTCGTCGAACATGATCACCGTCTTGTTCCGCACATCCCCCACCACCGTCCCCGTCTTCACCTGCGACCCGCTCAGCCGCTTCTTGTTGATGATCGCAAGATCGCCCCCGAGCAGGTTCTGAAACCCCTCCGCGACCTTCACGTTCCCCACATCCGGGCTCACCAGGCAGATGTCGCCGAGCTCGTCGCGGATCGAGTTGAAGAAGTCCAGGAAGATCGGCGTCGCCGACAGATGGTCCACCGGCAGATCGAAGAACCCCTGAATCTGCGCCGCGTGCAGATCCAGCGCCAGCACCCGGTTCGCCCCCGCCGCCGTGATCAGGTTCGCCACCAGCTTCGCCGTGATCGGCACCCGCCCCTCGTCCTTGCGGTCCTGCCGCGCGTACCCGAAGTACGGCGTCACCACCGTCACCCGCGAGGCGCTCGCCCGCTTCAGACAGTCGATGAACACCAGCAGTTCCATCAGGTTGTCGTTCACCGGGTCGCACGTCGAGATCAGCACGAAGCAGTCCCGCCCGCGCACATCCTCATCCAGCTTCACGATCAACTCGCCATCGGGAAACGCGATCGTCCGCGCCTGCCCCAGCGTCAGATCCAGATGATCGCACACCCGCTGCGCCAGCGCCACGCTGTACCGCCCGGCAAAGATCTTCAGCGAGTTGGCGTCCTGCTTGCTCATGACCGCCCCCGGTAAACCGCATCCACCCGCGCCAACTCCTCCGGCGTGTTGATCGACAGCGCATCCTCCGCCCCCGCCGCCTCCACGACCTCCACACGCCTCCCGCGCCCCACCACCAGCCCCGGGACGTCCGTCAGGTAAAACTCCCCCGCCGCGCTCCGCTCCACATCCGGCAGCGCCTCCAGCAGCGCCTCCGTCCGGAACAGGTAATAGCTCGGGTTGATCTCCCGGATCGCGCGCTCCGCCGCCGACGCCGCCTTCTCCTCCACGATCCCCCGGAACCCCCCCGCCTCGTCCCGCACGATCCGCCCATACCCCGTCGGATCCTCCACCACCGCCGTCGCCAACGTCACATCCGCGCCCATCTCTCCATGCCGCTCCGCGATCGCCCGCAGCATCGACGCCCGCACCAGCGGCCCATCCCCGCACAGCACGAACACATCCCGCGGCAACCCCCCCGCCTCACCCGCCCCCCCCGACCGCAACTGCCCCTCCGCGCACCGCACCGCGTGCCCCGTCCCAAGCTGCTCCGGCTGCTCGGCGAACTCCACCCCGCTCCCCGCCAGCGCCAGCTGCACCAGCCGCCCCTGCTCGCCGGGGCCCACCACCACGATGATCCGCCCGCACCCCGCCTCGCGGCAGGCCTCAACCACGATCGAGACCATCGGCCGCCCGCCCACCTCGTGCAGCACCTTGGGCAGGCTGG
>CAYMJK010000102.1:0-13129 GCA_964390535.1 uncultured Phycisphaeraceae bacterium
ACGAGGCCTGCGGTCGGCGCCCGGATTGGTGTGTCATTTCGCACGCGGAGGCGTGATAGTCCTTGTAGCTTCGGCCCGGGCGCCGTATTCTGGAGCCTGCTGGACGGCCTCCGGGGGCCGGAGGGCCGGCAGCCAGGGAGGGTCTGGGAAATGTTGAACACGCTTCGCCGCGGCCTGATCGCCGCGATTCTCGTCGTCCCCGCGCTCGCGGCGGCTCAGGATGGCCCGGCGCCCGCGATTCTCTTCGACCCGGTCGGCGGGGCACGTGGGGGCGGGGCCGTCGCGGGGGGTGGCGCCACGCTCACGGTCCAGGCGGAGCCGGGGGGATGGGATCGGCTGCTGGCGGGGCCGGCGCGGCTGGAGCTGCCGGTCTTCCCGCTGGGGGATCTGTCGGCGGCGGATGGGGATGTGACGTTGCAACTCGAGCGGTTCCGGGTGGCCGGGCCGCAGACGCGATTCGTGCTGGGGCGCCGGGGCGGGCGCGATGTCCCGCTGCGGTTCGATCCGGAGTCGATCAAGCTGTACCGGGGCGAGGCGGAGGGGCTCGAGGGCTCCAGTGCGGTGATCGCGGCATCGGCGCGGAGCGTGGTCGGGCTGATCACGCTGGGCTCGGGGCGGAGCTATGCGATCTCATCCAAGGGTCGCGGGGGCGTGAACCTGCCGGCGGGGCAGTTGAGCGTGTTCAGGACGACGCTGGGTGGGACCGCGCTGGACGGGGTGGAGGTCTGCCGCGTGGTGGGGGAAGTGGGGCAGACGCTGGCGCCCGGAGGCGGCATCGACACCGATCCGGTCCCCGGGCTGCGGCAGCTCGAGCTCGCGATCGAGACCGACTATGAGTACTTCTCGCTGTTCGGCGATCTGACGGCGGCGGGCGAGTACGTGGTGCAGGTGTATGCGGTCGTCAGCGACATCTATATGCGCACGATCAACACGCGGGTCGATCTGACGTTCGTGCGGCTGTGGGACACGCCAGAGGATCTGTTCAACGAGCCCGAGCCGCTGGAGCCGTTCCGCAACTACTGGAACGAGGAGATGGAGCATGTGCACCGGGATGTCGCCCAGTTCTTTACCGGGCGGCGCGATCTGAGCGCCGGGGGCGTGGCCTACCTGCGCGGCGTGTGCAACAACAACGCGTACTCCTGGGCGGGGTACGTGATCGGCCACTTCGCCGATCCGGACCGGCCGCACGGGTTCAACCGCGACATCACCGTGACCGCGCACGAGATCGGCCACAACTGCGGCACGCCGCACACGCATGATCTGGGTCTGGACACCTGCGACGACGCCACGCTGGTGGCCCGGCGCGGGACGATCATGAGCTACTGCGGGCAGACGTACAGCGGCGGGGCGGCCAACACGGACATGACGTTTCACGCGGCGACGCGGAACATCATGCGCGGCTATCTCGCGACGCGCCCGTGCGTCGTCGCCGACTGCAACCAGAACGGCGTCGCCGATGACGAGGACATCGCCGGCGGCTTCAGCGCCGACACGAACGGGGACGGCGTGCCCGACGAGTGCCAGGACTGCGATGGGGACGGAGTGCTCGACCCGGCGCAGATCGCCTCGGGCGCCAGCCTCGATCGCAACGGCAACGGCGTGCCCGACGAGTGCGAGCCCGACTGCAACGGCAACGGCGTGCCCGACGATGTCGATCTGCAGCCGATGTTCGACATCCAGCTCTTCGACAACTTCGAGACCGACCGGGGATGGGTCGCCGAGAATCTGGGGGCGATCAGCGGCGACTGGCAGCGCGGCGTGCCGGTGGACGATCCCGAGTGGGAATACGATCCGCGCAGCGACTCGGACGGGAGCGGCCAGTGCTGGCTCACGCTGAACGAACTCGGCAACACCGATGTCGATGAGGGGGCGGTCCGGCTCACGTCGCCGGTGTTCGACCTCACCTTCGGCGACGCGGTCATCGCGTACGACTACTTCCTGCGGCTCACCCGCTCCGGCGACGAGGATCGGCTGCTGGTGGAGATCTCCGATGATGATGGCGCGAGCTGGCGCCCGGTTGTTGCCCACAACAGCGACGGCGGGCTGAACTGGCGGACGCACATCATCTTTGAATCCGACATTATCGCGGCGGGGGCGTCGATCACCTCGACCATGCGCATCCGGTTCACTGCCAACGATGACAATCCGCAGAGCATCGTCGAGGCGGGGCTGGACGCGTTCATTCTCGCCGGCTACATCCCGCCGGCGAGCCTGGACCTGAACTTCAACGAGGTTCCTGACGAGTGCGAGCCCGACTGCGACGGGGACGGGCAGGCGGATCATCTGCAGATCCTGGCGGACATGACGCTGGACATCTCGCGCGACGTGATCCCGGATGCCTGCCAGGATTGCGATGCCGACGGAGTGATCGACATTCTCGATCTTGAGCACGCCCACAACGTCTGGATGACGAGCCTGGAGGACGAGGAGCTCTACGAGTTCTACGCGGCGACCGGTGTGCGGATGATGGTCACCGAGGAGTCTGCGGTCTCGATGGGCGCCGACCTGCTGATCACCTCCGGCGGGCGCATCCTCGTCAGCAGCGCGCTGGACAGCCGGATCGTGGAGTTCGACGCCAGCGGGACGCATGTGCGCGACCTCGTGACCGCCGGCGCCGGCGGGCTGCAGAGCCCGGGCGCCATGCTCGTTCACGCCGGCGGGCTGCTGGTCGCCAGCGAGGCGACCGATGCGGTGAAGCTGTACGACATCGACAGCGGCGCTTTCATCGAGGACTTCGTGGCGCCGGGCGCCGGGGGGCTGACGGGGCCGTTCGGGCTCGCCTTCAGCGCCGCCGGCTCGCTGCTGGTCACCAGCGCCGACAACCAGGTGCTGGAGTACGACGGCGCCACCGGCGCGTTCCTCGGCGTCTTCGTGGATGCCAGCGACAACGGGGGGCTCGACCTGCCGCGGGCCATGCTCGTCCTGCCCGATGACCGGCTGCTGGTCACGAGCTACAACACCAATCAGGTGCTCGCCTTCGACGGCGCCACCGGGGCGTTCCTCGAGCAGTTCCAGCACGGCGGGACGGAGGATCGGCTCGTGCTCGATCAGCCGTGGGGCATCCGCCTCGGGCCCGATGGCGGCGTCTATGTATCGACGAGCCACGTGCATCCGCTGGCGCCGACCGGCGAGCTGCACCTGACCAATGCGCGGATCTATAACTATCACCCGGTCACCGGCAACCTCATCCGCGCCTTCGTGCTCGGGAACGACACCGGGCTCTACTTCCCGTCCGGCTTCGACTTCTACCCCGGCGACCACACCGACTGCAACCTGAACTTCACCCCCGACAACTGCGACATCGCAAGCGGGCTGAGCCAGGACCGCAACGGCAACGGCGTGCCGGACGAGTGCGAGTGCTACGCCGACTGCGATGGCAGCGGCGGGCTCGACTTCTTCGACTTCCTCTGCTTCCAGAACCTGTTCGCCGCGGGCGACCCGGGAGCGGATTGCGACGGCTCGGGCGGGCTGGACTTCTTCGACTTCCTGTGCTTCCAGAACGCGTTCGCGGGAGGGTGCCCGTAGGAAAGCACAAAGCTCCAGGCACAAAGCACACATGGGGAGGGGAGGCCGGGCCGTCAGCGAGCGGGAAAGTGGCTCGGGCGGCTGAGACCTCATCCCCCCCCAATTCGCGTTGAGCCTGACCGGGTCCGGCCGCCCCCCGGGCGGGCGGCGGCGCCTCCCCTTGGCCGCCTGGGAGGCCTTGCGGCAGGCCCGGGGCTCTGGTATGCTGGCCGGCGATTGGGGCCTCTTGCCGCGGGTGTGCCGCGGCAGAGGCGTCCTGGCGAGAGGGAGAATCGGCATGAAGCTGGGAAACGCTGTGCTCGGTGCGATCGCGGTCGGCGCTCTGGCGGGTGGGGCGGCCGGTCAGGAACTGCTCGATGGAGACATGGAGGCGCTGTCGATCGGGTCGGCGCCGGACTGCGATGCGCCGGCGGGCGCGTGGGGCTTTCCCGCGGAGTACGTCACGGCCCTGCTGTGCGAGGCCGACCCGACCCAGCTTCGCATCGAGTCCGACCCGGCCGGCCGGGGCAACAGCCTGCTCATGAAGATCGGGGACACGCCCGGCGCCGAGACCAACGTTCATCTCCCCAACGTGTTCACGCGGCAGATCATGGAGGGGGAGGGGCTGGTGACGGTGCAGTTCGACATCTACGTGCCGAGCGGCGCGGCCGGGGGCGCCATCTACATCGGCGGCGACCACGGCGGCGGCGGGTTCAGCCTGGTGAGCGATCGTGGGCCGCAGCTTCTGTGGAACTCGGCCGGCGAGATCATCGGCTTCGGCCCGGCCGGGGCGATGCTGACGACGTACGCGTTCGACACGTGGCAGCGCGTGCAGCTGGAGATCGACCTCGTCAGCGACACGTTCGCTATCTACCACACCGACGATCTGGCGGTGCCGCCGGCGCTGGTCGCCAACGATCACGGCTTCCGCTCGCCGACGCTGGACTTCCTGGACCGGTTCACATTCGCGCATTTCGGCGCCACCGAACTGGTCAACGTGGCGTTCCTGGACAATATCAGCCTGGTCATCTCGCCGATCGATTGCTACGCCGATTGTGACACGTCGGGCGGCCTGGACTTCTTCGACTTCCTGTGTTTTCAGAACGCGTTCGCCGCCGGCGAGCCGTACGCGGACTGCGACGAATCGGGCGCGCTCGACTTCTTCGATTTCCTGTGCTTCCAGAACGCGTTCGCTGGATGTCCGTAGGAAAAAGCTAAAGTACAAAGCACAAAGCACAAAGCCGCACAAGCGATCAATATCTTGATGGTTGGGAGTGAGTGATGAGGTTCCATGTCACGATGGGCGTCACGGCGGGAGCGGTCCTCTGGGCGGCGCCGGCGGCGCCGGGCCAGATCCTGAGCACGTTCGACACCAGCAACGACGGGTGGAAGGTCGTCGGCCTCAACCCGATTCAGCACGCCGCGAGCCCGACGGGGTTCATCGAGGCGCCGTTCGACGCGACCGACGGCCGCCCGCCGGGGAGCATCCGCATCGACGACCCGTTCTTCTGGACCTTCGTCGCGGCGCCGGCGCAGTACCTGGGCGACTTCTCCTCCGCCTATGGCGGGACGGTGGAGTTCGACATGCTGGTGCGCAGCCGCGACGTGAGCGGGCTCTACCCGGTAATCGCGCTGGTCGGCGCCCGGATCACGCTGTACTACTCCGTCGATGTCAGCGAGATCGCCACCGGCGAGTGGACCGAATGGAGCGTCGAGCTTGCGCCCGGCCCGTGGGTGGTCGATCACTACGAGACAGGCCCGGCCGCGACCGAGGCCGAGATCCGCGAGGTCCTGGCGGATGTCGCCGGCCTCTATATCGACACCGAGTACAGGACCGGCCCGGACGATACCTCGCTGGACAACATCCTGCTGGGCGGGACCGACTGCTACGCCGACTGCAACCGCTCGGGCGATCTGGATTTCTTCGACTTCCTCTGCTTCCAGAACGCGTTCGCCGCGGGCGACCCGGCCGCGGAGTGCGACGCCTCCGGTGTGCTCGACTTCTTCGATTTCCTGTGCTTCCAGAACGCATTTGCGGCAGGGTGTCCGTAGGAGAGCCCCGAGCGCAAGCTCGGGGACAGGAGCGAAGCGAGTAGTGCTGCACTATGCCCCCCGACCTTCCCCGAGCTCGCGCTCGGGGCTCCTTTGCGCCGTTCTGTGGATGAGACCCCGCGTATAATCGGCATGCCCCGCCCGCAGCGATTTCAGGTCCAGAGCCCGTTCTCGCCCACCGGCGACCAGCCGCAGGCGATCGAGCGGCTCGCCCGCGACATCCGGGACGGGCGCGAGGCGGTGACGCTGCTCGGCGCTACCGGCACCGGCAAGACCTTCACGATGGCGAAGGTCATCGAGCAGATCCAGAAGCCGACGCTCATCGTCAGCCACAACAAGACGCTGGCCGCTCAGCTCTACGAGGAGCTGCGCGAGTTCTTCCCGAACAACTCGGTGAACTACTTCGTCAGCTACTACGACTACTACCAGCCCGAGGCGTACATCCCGCAGCGCGACATCTACATCGAGAAGGATGCCAGCCGCAACGACGATCTCGATCAGCTCCGCCTCGCCGCCACCAGCAACATCCTGAGCCGGCGCGACACCGTCGTCATCGCCAGCGTCTCGTGCATCTTCGGCCTGGGCTCGCCGGAAGCGTACGGCGACAAGGTGCTGACGATCACCCGCGGCTCGCGGATCGAGCGGCGCGGCTTCCTGCTCTCGCTGGACGGAATGCAGTACAAGCGCGGTGACTACGAGTTCAAGCGCGGGACCTACCGCATCCGGGGGGACGCCGTCGAAATCTGGCCGGCGTATGAGCGCTTTGCCGTGCGGATCGACCTCTTCGGCGACGAGATCGAGCGGCTCGAACTGGTCAATCCCACCAGCGGCGAGGTGCTCGCCGAGGAGAATCAGTTCTTCCTCTTCCCGGCGGTGCACTACGTGATGCCCGAGGAGCGCCTGAGCGAGATCGTCAAGGCGATCAACGCGGAGCTGGATGCCCGCGTCATGGAGCTGCGCAGCGCCGGCCGGCTGCTGGAGGCCCAGCGACTCCTGGCCCGCACGAAGTATGACATGGAGATGCTGCAGGAGGCCGGCTTCTGCCCCGGCATCGAGAACTACTCGCGCTTCATGGACGGGCGCGAGCCGGGGGAGCGGCCGTTCACGCTGCTGGACTATTTTGATTATGCGCCGGCGGGCGAAAGTGGCAGAGCGGCAGAGTGGCAAAGTGGTGAAGTGGCCAGCAATGGGCGCGGCGCCGACGACGCGGATCACGCTGCCGCCTCGCCGCTTCGCCACTCCGCAGCTTCCTCCCGGACCAACTACAAGGACTGGCTCGTCATCATCGACGAGAGCCACGTCACCACGCCGCAGATCCACGCCATGTTCAACGGCGACCGGCAGCGCAAGCTCTCGCTCGTCGAGCACGGCTTCCGCCTGCCGAGCTGTCTGGACAATCGCCCGCTGCGGTTCGAGGAGTTCGAGGCGATCGTCCCCCAGGTCATGTTCGTCAGCGCTACGCCCGGCCCCTACGAGCTCAAACGCTCTGGCGGCGAGATCGCCGAGCAGGTCATCCGCCCCACCGGCCTCCTCGACCCCGCCATCGAGATCAAGCCCGCCGACGGTCAGGTGCAGGATCTGCTGGAGCAGTGCAAGACGGTGATCGCCCGCGGCGAGCGCGCGCTCGTGACCGCCCTCACCAAGCGGCTCTGCGAGGACCTCGCGGCATATCTGGACCAGCAGGGGCTCCGCGTCCGCTATCTGCACAGCGAGATCGAGACGCTCGACCGCCTCGAGATCCTCTCCGACCTGCGCCGGGGGGAGTTCGATGTGCTCGTGGGCGTCAACCTGCTCCGCGAGGGGCTGGACCTGCCCGAGGTCTCGCTCGTTGCCATCCTGGATGCCGACAAGGAGGGGTTCCTCCGAAGCCCGACCAGCCTGATCCAGCTCATCGGTCGGGCGGCCCGCAACGTCAACGGGCGCGTGATCATGTACGCCGACAAGGTGACCCCGGCGATGACGGATGCCATCGGTGAGACCGATCGCCGGCGCGCCAAACAGGTGGACTACAACATCGAGCACGGCATCACGCCGGTGACGATCCAGAAGGCGATCCGGCGCGGCATGGAGGCGGAGCTGCGAGCCCGCAAGAAGGCCCGAGAGGCGGTCGCGATCAGCGAGGAGGCGTACGACGCCCTGGAGCTCGTCCGCGAGATCGAGGGGGAGATGCTGGAGGCGGCCAGGGCCCTGGATTTCGAGGGGGCCGCCCGTCTGCGCGACCAGGCGAAAGTGCTGCGCAAGCGGATCGAGGCGGGGGACGCCGACCCCGTCCGCCGCTCCGAAGTCGAGAAGGAAGCCGTCGGAACCTGCGGCCGGCGCTCGCGCAAAGCCGGCGCCCCCGGCGTGCGGCCAACGAAGCGCCGCAAAACCAAGCGCGGGTGATGCAAAGGAGCCCCGAGCTTGCTCTCGGGGCTCTTTACGGACATCCCGCCGCGAAGGCGTTCTGGAAGCACAGGAAATCGAAGAACGTCAGCGTCCCGTCGGCGTCGCAGTCGGCGGCGGGGTCTGCCGCGGCGAAGCGGTTCTGGAAGCAGAGGAAGTCGAAGAAGGTGAGCGTTCCGTCGGCGTCGCAGTCGGCCGGGCAGCGGTCCGGCCCCGGCTCGCGGATCACCGCGAAGCCCGGCACATCCGACACGCGGAACTCGATCCGGCGCAGGGCGCGGAACCTGCCATCGTCGGCCGTGAACGTCACGCCCATCGTCTCGACGCCGTGCGGATGCATGTTCACCTGCAGCGAGTCCGGCTGGAACGTGAACCGCCCGGTCACCGGGTCGAAGGTGGAGTTCGCAAGCGGTGTGGCGCCGAGCGTCACCGGATCGCCATCGGGATCGATGGCGCTGATCGTCGTCTCGAACAGCTCGTCCTCATCCATCATGACCACATCCGGCGCCCCGCCGAGGGCGATCTCCGGCAGCCGGTTCGGCAGGCGCGAGTCGTAGGTCGTCAGCGACAGCATCCAGTCCTCGACGATCCCCTCCGCCACCGCCAGGTTCGCCGCATCTACGTCGACGAAGTGATACTCGACCTCATCCTCGAACGAGAGTTCGATGATCAGCGGGGCGTTGCGGCCCACGGCGTCCGGCGTATCACGGATGATCGGCCCATCTACCGATGACCACGGGTTGTTCACCGCCACGCCGCCCTTCCACCCCGGCCGCGTCACCGGCGGGAAGCGCCAACGGCCGGTGGCGTCGGTCGTGCCGCTGAACTTCACGACATCGGGCACGGTGCCGTTCAGCTCTCGCTGGAAGATGCGGATGCCGCAGTTGGCGACGGGCGCCCCGCCGTGCTCCTGCACGCGCAGGGTGATCTCCCCCTGCGGGATCGCGGCAAGATAATCGCCGAAGAAGCCGCGGCGGAGGCCGAGGTTGCGGTTCATGCCCGCAGCGCTGCCGGGGCCGACGTAGCGGGCGCCGGGCCCCGCCATCAGCCCGCGCCGCGTGTCATCCACCAGCGCCTCGCCGCCGGCGTGCATGATGTCGAGATTGCCGTAGTACACGTTCCACGGGCTCACCAGCGGCATCAGGGCGGTCCCCGCCACCGGGGCGCCATCATGCGTGATCAGGCAGTTCTCCGTCGCGATGTCATACTGGTAGACGTCGATCAGGCCGATCTGGTGCCCGAGCTCGTGCGCCAGTGCGTTCTCCACCACCTTGATGTACCGGTCGATGAAGTCCTGCGGCCAGATGAACCCCCAGACGCCATCCGCCTGCCGCTGCTGCGGATCGCTCTTCGGCGCGTGGGCCCCGCCGGGATCGAGCTCCCCATCGGGCACGACCACCACGCCATCCACCGCCAGTTGCTGGCTCGCGCCGCTCACGCGCAGCCGGCGCTCCAGCCCGAGGAGCTGCATCCGCAGCCAGTCCTCCGGCGAGTACGTCTCCAGGAAGTTCACGGTGTTGCTGAAGCGCTCGTAGGTGGACTCCTCCATGAAGAACCAGAAGGCGACGGCTCCCATGGGCCGGTCCACCGCGTTGTTCAGTTCGGTCATCTCGGCGATCGCGCCGGCCGGATCGAGCTCGAAGCGAACGACATTGCCGCCGAGTGCCCGCTCGAGCTGCGGCGGGTCGAACTCCTGGGCGCCGGGGGGCGGATCGATCGTCTGGATCTCATCCGCCGGCCACGGCCGCTGAAGCTCGAGGACCATGGCCTCGCCGGCGCCGAGCGTGGGGATCGACCCCGTCTCCTCGACAACGCCGTTGATCAGCCAGCGGAAGCCGACATCGCTCGCGGGCTCGTCGCCCTTGTTGAAGATGTGCGCCCGCCAGGTGACCATCTCCCCCGGCTCGGGCCACTTCTGCTCATCGAGATACGCCGCGTCGATCCGCTGGTCGCCGGTGAAATCGACCCTGAAGCGGTTGTACGTCGGCTCGCGCCCGATCCACCCGACATCGAGGTCGATCGGGCGGCGCTCGCGCACGATCACCGCCGTCTCGCCGCGGGCCTGGCCGATCTCCGCGGCGACCCGCGTCTCGCCTGCGCGCGCGCCGGTGACCAGCCCTGCGCCGGAAACCGTGGCCACGAACGGGTCGAGCGTGCGCCAGTCGGCGAGGGCGGTCACGTCGTAGCGGTCCGGCCCGTAGCTGAGCGAGGCCTCCGCCGCGAGCTGCACGCGGTCGCCGACCGGCATGCGGGCCTCGGTCGGGCTCGTCTCGATGATGTTGATGCGGACGGTCTCGCCGCCGATCTGAATCTCCTCGACCGGCTCGGGCGACTGCAGCTCGAGTTCGTAGATGTGGACGAAGTCGTCGCGCGTGAGCCGCCTGACCGTGAACCGGAAGATGCGGCGGGTGACGGGCGTGTCGTTGAACTCGGTCCACTGCACGCCGGGGAAGTCCGTCCAGATCGGTTCGAAGACGACGGTGTGCGTCCCGGTCCCGGCATCAAGATCCGCCAGCGTGTCGGCGGCCTCGAGCCCCCAGGTGTGCGTGTCGCCCGCGGAGAACTGCGCGCGGGCGGCGCCGACGCTGACCGGCTCATCGAACTGCACCGTGATGATCGCGGGATTCACCGCGGCGGAGCGGTAGAGGCTGGCCCAGTCCTGGTCGAACAGATGGTCTTTGTGGCCGATGTCCCAGGTCGAGGCGGTGACGGTGGCCCTGCCGGCGAGTTCGAGATCGCGGACGGGGATGATCTCGGCGCGCGCGGAGGGGCAGGAACCACAGATGACACAGATGAGGCACAGATAGGGGAAGAGCTTGATCATGTTCACTTTCACCGAAAAGAATCTTCACCACAGAGGCGCAGAGGGCGCCGAGAAAAGACATGTGTACTCTCGCGCAATACAAAAGCCTTCTCTCTGTGCCCTCTGTGCCTCTGTGGTTCAAAATCGAATTGCGTTGGACTCACCCAGCCGGCTCGAGCTGTTCGTCCGGGGGGGTGATGGCGATGCGCCAGTCGACGCGGGTTCGTGGCGCGGCCTCTTCGACTGTCCGGCGGAGTTCGTCCATTGCCTCCTGCGAGGGGACGCCGCCGTAGATCATCAGGTACTCGTCGGTCTCGCCGGTGATGGCGACGGGGCTGATGATGATGCCCTCGAACTCCGGGCGCCCCTCGAGCTGCCGGCGCACGCCATCGGCGAGGCTGCGCCCCTCGTCGCTGACGGTCCGCGCGGACGCGAACCCGTCGTCCGGTGGGCCGCCGGTCCAGACGAAAAGGATGCCGACGAGAAAGAGCACGACCAGGCCGCTGCCCATGATACCGAGCCGGAGATAGAGCCTGCGCTTCTCGGGATCGATATCGCGGAGAAAGCCCTCGGAGCGATAGCGGGCATCCTCGAGCTTCCGTTTCAGGGCGTCGCGGTCGATGGCCATGGCAGATCAGGGCGCTCCGACGCCGCCCTTCCAGATGTCGATGTCCTTAAGGCCGGCTGGCGTGAGGGGGAAGGTCTCGACATGAGTGTCCACGAATCCGGCGTTGATGGTGTCGTTGTGGCGCTCGAAGTAGAGCGAGCTTGCAACTCCCGCCGGGATCGGCCGGTGCGTGGGGCCTGTCGATTTTGCGGCGTCCTTCATAATGTCGTAATAGTCGAACATGTTCCAGTCTCGCTGCCCAATTGCATGCCAGACGGTCATCTGGTGGTCCGGATACTCTGTGCGAGGCTCACCGTCTGCAAGGAGGAACATCTCGCTCGGGAAGGGCGCCTGATCGATCCGACCTTCAAGGGCAGCGTTGGGGTGGCCGAGCGTGGAGCCGCGCCCGAGCAGCGCTTCGTTGAAGATGTAGGATGACATCTCGGGGACAATTGTGGGTCTGCGATACCAGTCCCCAGTCGCGCCCGCGAAGATGAGCGTGACGCCAGCGTCCAGCTCTCCTCCAAGCTCGAAGGTCTTGTCGGACTGGCATTGGTAGTATTCCAGGAAGGCGCCGCCCACCGGGTCCGGTCCCGTTCCCGCGGCGTTCATCATTGCATCCCGCGAGTCCGTTTCAAACACGAGACCGCTGTAGGCCGCGAGCGTGAGAAAGAAGGGCATCGGGAACTCTTTGGGAGAGCCTCCCGGCGTCTTCAGGCGGTCGTGTTGCCAGAACGTGAGCGTGTCGCGCCACTTTCCCGGAAAGTTCACGTGATCGCGGGCGAGTTCCGCCTCGTTGAGACCCCACATTTCCCCTGCAACCGGCGCCTGCCCCCGGCGGTCATTGGCGTACGCGACGGCCAACTGCGCCGAGCTCTTGATCGACGCCATGCACACCGTTCCCCGCGCAGCCTCCCGCGCCTTGCCCATCGATGGCAGCAGGATCCCCATGAGCAGCGCGATGATCGCGATCACCACCAGCAGTTCGATCAGCGTGAAGGCGCGGCCGGCGGGCCGGGCGAGGGGGCGGTGGGGGGTCCGGCGGGGGTGACTGGGGCGGGTGGTGGGGAGCATTCGCAATACCTCCTGGGCTGTGCATGCGGCGGCCGCGGTCCGCCACCGCGGCGAGGCGAGGGCGGGCGTGAACCTCGTCCCAGCCCCGGCGCATCGGAACAGAGTATACAGCGCCCCTGTGAAATTGGGGCGAGATAGGCCTTTGTACGGCCCCGAAACCGGGGAGATTCCCCGCCGCGGGCATTGTCCCCTATTCGCAGATCCAGTAGACTCAGGAGCGGATGGCGCGGAGGAGTGGGCTCGCACAGGGGAGCGGCTGCCGCGGCAGGCACGCGGCTCCCCCAGCCCCAGAGGCCCGGGCCGCCCGTAGGCCGCGACTCCGCGAACGAGGCATCGGCCCGGAGAGCCCTGCCACTGGTCACACAGCCCCCGGCGCGGGGGCTGGCGCCGAGAAAATGAGAGGAGCACACGGATGAAGAGTCTCATGACAGTCGTCGGGGTCGGGGTGGGAATGGCGGCGGTCGCCGGCCTTGCCGCGCCCGCCCTCGCCCAGTACGCCGACAGCCCTTGGCCGGTATTCCGCGGAGGGCCGCAGATGACCGGGTTTGTCGGAGGTGTTCCGGGCCCCGCCACGAACCTTGCTTTGACCATCGAGGACTTTGCAACGCCTTCGACAGGCGGGTTCACCGTCGGCGAGGACGACAGCATCTATTTCAAGACCCGGACCGAGACGCAGTCGGTGTTCTACCGGCTCGCCCAGGACGGCT
>CAYMJK010000103.1:0-2798 GCA_964390535.1 uncultured Phycisphaeraceae bacterium
CTGACGGGGGCCATGAGGCGGGCGGTGGCGATGAGGGGTTTGCGGCTGCGGCCGAGGAGGTTCTGGCCGATCCAGCGGACGGCGCCGGTCTCGGTGAGTCCGGCGACGACGACATAGAGGACGGCGACGGTGGCGAGGCCCTCGTTGGCCATGCCGGCGAGGGCTTCTGCGGGGGTCAGGATGCCGGTGAAGACGAGCAGCGCGACTGCCGCGGCGAGGATGATGTCGGGGCCGATGCGGCCGCGGATGAGGGCGGCGAGGGTGAGGCCGATAACTGCGAGCGTGACCCATCCCTGCCAGTGCACGTGTGCTCCATCATCGCGAGGGGACCTTCGGGCGTCTGTCCGATATCGGCGTGGTCGGGGGGAGGGTTGCAGCCTGCGGGGGCGGGGCGGGGCGCGACGGACGCCGCTGGCTACGCTACGCGGGCAGGGACCTCGGGACGGCTGCCGCAGGGTGGCCGGGGACCTGGTCGTGACGCGATCTGAGGAGCGGGATGCTCGGACGAATCAAATCGGCTCTCCCCTCGGCGCTGACGCGCTTCAACAAGGTGTCGCAGCGGTTCGGCGCCACGCTGATCCCGAATCATTTCTATTCGGAGATTCCCGACTTCCGGGAGCTGGCGCGGGAGACGGGCTGGCGCCGGCCGATGTCGATGCACGGGATCGCGGGCTGTGATGTGGCGGCGCAACTGAAGACGATGGAGCGGTGGGCCGGCGGGCTCGCGGCGCTGGGGGATACCGACGTGTACTCCTGGGCGTGCGCGGAGAACGGGGAGTCGGGGTTCGGGCCGATCGAGGCGCTGGCCCTGTACGGGTTCATCGCGACGGAGCGGCCGCAGCGGATCGCGCAGGTGGGGTGCGGGGTGTCGACGGCGATCATGGTGCGCGCAGCCCAGGATGCCGGGTATGCGCCGGAGATTCTGTGCATCGAGCCGTATCCGACGCAGATGCTGCGGCAGATGGCGGGGAGCGGGAGCATCAGGCTGCGCAGCGAGAAGGCGCAGGATGTTCCGGTCGAGGAAATCGTGGAGGCGGCGGCGGGCGGGCTGCTGTTCGTGGATTCCTCGCACACGCTGCGCCCGGGGAGCGAGGTGATCCAGTTGATCAGCGAGGTCCTGCCGCGGCTGCCGGACGGGCAGCGGGCGCACTTCCACGACATCTTCTTTCCTTATGACTACCCGCCGGCGCTGCTGGAGGAGGGGGTTTTCCAGTTCCGGGAGAACACGCTGCTGTACGCGTTTCTGGTCGAGAACCGGCGATGGGGGATCGAGGTCTCGATGTCGATGCTGCACCACAGCGCGCCGGACGAGCTGCGGCGGATGCTGCCGGGATTTTCGCCGATGCCGATGACCGCGGGTGTGCGCGCGGGGGAGGGACACTTTCCGGCGTCGACGTATCTACGGGCGGGGGGGCCAAGACGCCCGATAACGTGACTGGGGAGGGGCGCCGGCGCGGGCGGGCGTTCGGCCCGGACGCGGGGCTGCGCCGGTGTGTTGTCTGCGAACCGGGGCGGGTTAGGATCCGTAGCCACGTGCGGCGGCGGGCGGGATGGACCCGCCGGGGCCGCGGGCCGATAGCAAGCGAGTGGAAGCAAGCGGTGGCCCAGCGGCCCTTGGGGTCGCGGACGCCTGCGGTTTCGACGCCCCCCACGCCCCTGACGCGGGCTTGCGGATTGTGAAGAGGAGTGGACGATGAGCGGCAAGCTGGCGGTGGTTGCGGGGGGCGGGGGGTTCATCGGGGGGGCCCTGGCGGGCGACCTTCTGAAGGAGGGCTATCGCGTCCGCGTCGTGGACATCAAGCCGACGAGCGAGTGGTATCACGTCCATCCCGAGGCGGAGAACATCGTCGCGGACCTGAAGAGCCTGGCGAACTGCTACAAGGCGTGCGCCCGGGCGGATCATGTGTATCAGCTCGCGGCGGACATGGGGGGGATGGGGTTCATCGAGACGCACAAGGCCGAGTGCATGCTGAGCGTGCTGATCAACACGCAGATGCTGATGGCAGCGCACGACTGCGGCGTGGATCGCTTCTTCTACAGCTCGTCGGCGTGTGTGTACAACGCGGACAAGCAGGTGGACGAGGATGTCATCGCCCTGAAGGAAGCCGACGCGTATCCAGCGATGCCCGAGGACGGCTACGGCTGGGAGAAGCTGTTCAGCGAGCGGATGTGCCGGCACATGCGCGAGGACTTCGGGCTGAAGACGCGCGTGGCCCGCTATCACAACGTCTACGGGCCGCACGGCACCTGGGAGGGCGGGCGCGAGAAGGCGCCGGCGGCGATGTGCCGCAAGGTGATCGAGGCGAAGCTCTCCGGCGACCACTCGATCGAGATCTGGGGCGACGGGAAGCAGACGCGCTCGTTCATGTACATCGACGACTGCCTGAAGGGGACGAAGATGTTCCTCCGCGGCGACTGCATCGAGCCGCTGAACCTCGGATCGAGCGAGCTGGTGACGATCAACGGGCTCGTGGACATCGTGGAGGAGATCGCGGGGATCAAGCTGGACCGCAGCTACAACCTGGAGGCGCCGAAGGGCGTGAACGGGCGCAACAGTGACAACACGCGGATCAAGGAGGTCTTCGGGTGGGAGCCTTCGATCCGTCTGCGCGACGGGATGGCGCGGACGTACGCGTGGATCCATGACGAGTACATGAAGAAGTACCAGGGCAAGGTGGGCCCGCGGGCGGCGGCGCCGAAGGGGGCCCACGTGCGGGCCCGCGAGCAGGCCGCGGCGGGCGCCCGCTGAGCCAGCAGGAGCGTCTTGCGTGAGCAATGAGCCCCGGCAGAGCGCGCGG
>CAYMJK010000104.1:0-4292 GCA_964390535.1 uncultured Phycisphaeraceae bacterium
GACCACGCGTCCACCGGGGCCCCGTCCACAACCGTCCGCTCCACGAACCGGGAATCCGGGAAGAGCTTCCGGAACTCCTCCACCGTCATCTCGGGCGAGAGCTGGGCTAGCTCGCGTCCGTACGCCTCGTCGAAGCTCGGCACCTCCAAGGCGCTCTCCACCACGGGGACCCCGGCGATCTCGTCGCTGGACAGCCGGATGCGACTGGCGTCGTCCGAGTCCGTCGGCCGGTTGCCGATCGCCACCACGCACCCGCTCGCGGCCAGGGCCGCCGCGGCGAGCCCGATCGAGAGCATCGTTCTGGTCAGATTCTCCACGTGCGGTCTCCTTCCGTTGTCGATGGACCCATTTGTCGATGGACCACTGCCGGCCGGGCGCCCCATGCTCGGCGGTCCGGCGGGCTGCCGACCATGGTATTGGGCGTCGGCGGGCCGCGTTGCGGGTTCTTTCCCACCCCGCACGCCACGTCGCCCCACGCCCTGGCCCGCCTCGCCCGCGCTACTTGAGCAGCCGCTCCAGGAAGTGGATGTCCACCCCCCCCTCCCGGAAGGCCGAGTTGAGCATCAGTGACTGGTGCAGCCTGATCGTCGTCTTGATCGGCCCGATCCGGTACTCCCGCAGGGCCCGGGCCATCCGCTCCAGCGCCTGCGGCCGGTCATCGGCGTGCACGATCAGCTTCCCGATCATCGAGTCGTAGGTGGGCGGGACGGTGTACCCGGGGACCACGTGCGAGTCGATCCGCACCCCCGGCCCCCCCGGAACCTCGTACAGGTCGATCCGCCCGGCGCTCGGCCGGAAGCCGTGCTCGGGATCCTCAGCGTTGATGCGGCACTCCATCGCGTGCCCGCGGATCTCGACATCCCGCTGCCGCAGCGGCAGCTTCTCCCCCGCCGCGATCAGGATCGACATCTTCACGATGTCTATGCCCGTGATCAGCTCGGTGACGGGGTGCTCGACCTGCACCCGCGTGTTCACCTCGAGCATGTAGAAGTTCTGTTTCTCGTCCATGAGAAACTCGACGGTCGCGGCGCCCGCGTACTCCGCCGTGCGGATCAGCCGGGCCGCCCCTTCGCATACCGCATCCCGCTTCTTGCGCTCGACGCCCGGCGCCGGCGCCTCCTCGATCAGCTTCTGATGCCGCCGCTGCGTCGAGCAGTCGCGCTCGTACAGGTGGATCGCGTGCCCGTGCTTGTCGCCGAGCACCTGCACCTCGATGTGCCGCGCCGCCTCGAGGAACTTCTCGATGAACACCGCCCCGTTGCCGAAGGCCGCCTGTGCCTCCTGCTGCGCCTTCTTGATGCTTCCGCGCAGGGTCGCCTCGTTGTGGCAGACGCGCATCCCGCGCCCACCCCCGCCCGCCGCCGCCTTGATGATGACCGGATACCCGATCTCGTCGGCAAGCTCCGCCGCCTCGTCCTCATCCTCGATCGCCCCCTCCGAGCCGGGGAAGACCGGGACCTTTGCCGCCTTGGCCGCCTTCTTGCACTCGACCTTGTCCCCCAGCTTGCCCATCGCCTCCGGGCTCGGCCCGATGAACTCGATGCGGCAGTCGCGGCAGATCTGCGCGAAGTCGGCCCGCTCCGCCAGGAAGCCGTACCCGGGATGAATCGCGTCCACATCCGCGATCTCCGCGGCGCTGATGATCCGCGAGATGTTCAGATACGAGTCGCGCGCCGGACCCTTCCCGATGCAGATCGCCCGGTCCGCCAGCCGCAGATACGGCGCCGCCGCGTCCGCCGTCGAGTAGATGCAGACGCTCTCGATCCCCATCTCGCGGCAGGCGCGGATGATCCGCAGCGCGATCTCACCCCGGTTCGCAATGAGGATTCGTCGGAACATGAGGGGGGTAGAGAGAGCAGAGATCAGAGATCGGAAGGATGGGACGCGGATCAGGAACTGGAGACGAGTTGGCTTGCGGAAGGCTGGTCGATCTTTACATGCCCCTCAGCCCCCGGGCCTGACCAGGAACAGCTTCTGCCCGAACTCCACCGCCTCACCGTTGCCCACCAGCACCTTCTCGATCCGCCCGGCGATCTCCGCCTTGATCTCGTTGAAGACCTTCATCGCCTCCACCATGCACACCACCGACTCGGCGCTGATCTCCTGCCCCGGCTTCACGAACGGGCCCGAGTCGGGGTCGGGCGCGGAGTAGAACGTCCCGACCATCGGGCTCTCGATCGCCACCAGCCCGTTGTCGACATCCTCGGCCTCGGCGCCTCCGGCCGCCCCGGCGCCAGCCCCGCTCGCCCCGGCCGCCCCTACCCCCGCGGCAGGCCCCGCCGTGACCACGGGCGGCTCCCCGCCCCGCCGCTTGATCGTGACCGTCTCCTGCTGATCCTGCAGATCTAGCTCGGAGAGGTCGTTTTCGACCATCAGCTTCACGAGTTCCTTGAGCTTTCGAATGTCGATCATCGCTCGGGGGGCCCTCTGACCAAGGGAATCGGCTTCGATGATACCGCCGCCCCGCCACGCGCGGAACCAAACGAAGTGTCAGGGCCGGCCTTCTCCTGGCGACACTCGGCGGAGCAGGCGATTGCCTCCCGCCTCCGGCCCCAGCGTCACATCGTCAATCTGGCGACTTCCGTTGCCACTGCCCGGTTTGCCATCTCCCCCATTTGCCATTTGCCATTTGCTCTACCCCTTCCGGTCCAGCAGCCGGTACTGCACCGCCTCGCTCACGTGGCCGAGCCGCAGGCGATCGTCTCCCTCCAGGTCCGCCAGCGTTCGGGCCACGCGCCGGATCTTGTCGTACGCACGGGCGGACAGGCCGAGTTCCGTCATCGCCTGGCCCAGCAGGGTGTGGGCGTCATCATCCATCGGGGCGAGTTTGTCCAGGTCCTTGCCGCGGAGGCGGGCGTTGGGGACCGGGCCCTGCCGCGCCTTCTGCCGCTCGCGCGCTGCCGCCGCCTGCTCGCGCATCTGGGCCGATGATGTCCCCGGCGGCCCCGCGCGGCGCGTGAGCTGCTCCCATGGCACCGCCGGCGCTTCCACGTGCACATCGATGCGGTCCAGCAGCGGCCCGCTGATCCGCGACAGGTAGCGGTCCATGGCGCGCCTGCCCTCCTCGCCCGCGGGCATGTCCCCCTTTGGCGTCGGGTTCAGCGCGGCCACGAGCATGAAGTCGGCCGGAAAGCGCACGCTCGAGTGTGATCGCGAGATCGTCACCACGTGATCCTCCAGCGGCTGTCGCAGCGTCTCCAGCACCTGCCGCGGAAACTCAGGCAGTTCGTCCAGAAACAGCACCCCGTGCTGCGCCAGCGAGACCTCCCCCGGCCGCGGCACGGCGCCACCGCCCACCACCGCCGCAGCGGATGCGGTATGGTGCGGCGAGCGCACGGGGCGTGTCAGCACCAGCCCCTTCCCCGGCGGAAGTTCCCCCGCCGCCGAATAGATCCGCGTGATCTGGATCGCCTCTTCGGCAGTGAGCGCCGGCAGCACTCCCGGCAGCGCCTTGGCCATCATCGTCTTGCCCGTCCCCGCCGGCCCGAGCATCAGCACGTTGTGCGCGCCTGCCGCGGCGACGACGATCGCCCGCTTCACCATCTCCTGCCCGCGCACCTCGGCGAAATCCACCGTCGCGTTTGCGCTCTGCAGCATCCCCGCGACATCCGGCGCCGGCGCCGGCTGCGCCTCGATCAGCCCCGTCAGCAGCCCGACCACCTCCGACAGCGTGCGCACGCCGTACACCTCGACCGACTCGACCACCGCCGCCTCCGCCGCGTTCTCCGCCGGCACGATCACCGCCTGCAGACCGCGCTCCGCCGCCATCGCCGCCATCGCGATCGCCCCGCGGATCGGCCGCACCCGCCCATCCAGCGCCAGTTCCCCCGCGATCAACATCCGGCGCAGATCGGGCGTCCCGTCGGCGGGCTCCGCCGGCCCCGCGGGAACCACCCCCTGCGACATCAGCAGCCCGACCGCGATCGGCAGGTCATAGAGCGGCCCCTCCTTGCGCACATCCGCCGGCGCAAGATTCACCAGCAGCCGTCCCCGCGGCGGGGAATACCCGCAGTTGCCCAGCGCCGAGCGCACCCGCTCGATCGATTCCCGCACCGCGGCATCCGGCAGGCCGACGACCAGTTCCCGCTCCTTCTGGTCATCCGGGTCCAGATCGACCTCCACCTCGCAGGGGAGGGCGTCCACGCCGTGCAGCAGGAACGACTGGAGTCGAGCGGGCATCGGGCGAAAGGATACCGAACGATGGCCGGTTGTGGGGGCTTCGGCCCACAGAACCTGAGGAAACCTTTTGACAGGCCCCCGCGGGGGCGGTAGGCTGCGCCTGTGGCCTGCGG
>CAYMJK010000105.1:0-6774 GCA_964390535.1 uncultured Phycisphaeraceae bacterium
ACCACCTCGCCCGGCAGCGGGTTGAAGCGCGAGCCGAGCATGGGGATCTTCCGGTTTGGCGTGATCTTCGGCAGCAGCGGGTAGATCGCCAGCAGGGCGCCGGCGAGCACGATGTTGGCGCCCAGCAGCGCCGGCCACGCCGTCTGGTTCAGGTAGACCATCACCGATGTCATCAGCACCACCACCAGCGAGATCGGGATCACCGCCTGCCACGCCATCTGCATCACCTGGTCATACCGCAGCCGCGGCACGGTCCAGCGGATCACCATCATGAAGCAGACCAGCAGCACGACCTTGCCGAAGTAGACGAGGAACTTCGCCACCGCCGCCAGCAGCCCCCCCGCCTCCGGCCCGAGGAAGCCGATCAGCGGCAGGTGATACCCGCCGAGGAAGAGCAGCGTGAAGAACGCGCAGCTCGTCAGCATGTGGCTGTACTCGGCGAGGAAGAAGAGGGCGAACCGCATCGAGCTGTACTCGGTGTGATACCCCCCCACCAACTCGCTCTCCGCCTCGGCGTTGTCGAACGGAGTCCGGTTCGCCTCCGCCAGGATCGCGATGAAGAAGATGACCGCCGCCACCGGCTGGCTGATCATCAGCCACCCATGCTCGATCTGGTACCCGATGATCTGCTGGGGGATCAGGCTGCCCACCACCAGCAGCACCGCCAGCAGGCTCAGCCCGAGCGGGATCTCGTAGGCCAGCATCTGTGCTGCCGCGCGCATCCCCCCGAGGAACGAGTACTTGTTGTTGCTCGCCCAGCCCCCGAGCGTCACCCCGTAGATCCCCATCGAGGCCACCGCGAGCAGGTAGATGATCCCCGCGTTCACCGGCGCCCCCGCCACCACCACCTGCCCGCCCGTGAAGGTCCACCCGAGCAGCGGCAGCGTGACATCCGGGGCATCCCAGATCCCGCCCCAGGGGATGATGGCGAACCCGATCAGGGCCGGCACGATGATCACCATCGGCGCCAGCGTGAACAGCCCCTTGTCCACGTTGTCGGGGGTGTAGTCCTCCTTAAGCATGAACTTGAGCCCGTCCGCCAGCGGCTGGCCGAGCCCTGCGGCCCCCTTGAGCCGCTTGAGGGCCGGCAGCCCGAAGTCGAACCCGACGCGGTTGGGCCCGAGCCGGTCCTGGATGTAGGCGGAGATCTTCCGCTCCAGGTAGATGAGGTAGGCGACCGTGATGAGCATCACGTGGATCACCACGAGGATGACCACCACGGAGGTCAGAAGCTGCATCGTGAGGAGTGAGGCCATGGGGGGCGGATGGTAGGCCGAGGCCGGCCGCCCGCTCCGCCGCGGCGGCGGCCTTGCCGCGGGTGGACAGGCTGCGGGGTGGCCGGCGCCGGCCGCCTACCAGCGGTCGGAGGCCTCGTAACCGACATCGACCAGGTGCTGGCCGAACCGCTCCTTGAACTCCGCGGTGATGCGGTCGGTGAAGTGGTTCCGCCAGTCGCCGGCGACGCCCTTGCGGTAGTGCGAGGCGACATCCTCCTGCCCGGGGCGGCGGCCAGCGCGTCGCTGGAAGGAGTGCCGGTCGATGAGCGCTGTGCGCTCCTCGTCAGGCATCGGGATGGCGCAGATCTCGAAGATCTTCTGGAAGGCCCCCTGCTCGTCGATGATCATGTCCTCGTAGCGGATGAGCGGGGCGCCGGCCTCGAGCCAGCTCGCCTGGATCTGCGCCATCGGCTCCAGCCGCTCGCGCAGCGCGATCAGGATCCCCTCCTCCTGGGAGCGCTGGTTGAACCGCTCCCGGTACGGGAGCACGGTGCCCGCCACGACGGCGTTCGCCGCTCCGTGCGAGTGCTTGATGCTGAAGTACCACGAGACAAGCGTGTCGCGCAGGTCGCGGATCACGACGAAGTGACGCTGCGAAAGTGACTCGGGCACGAGCTTCCGGAACCCTTCGACCTTGCGGTAGACCGGCGTGTAGATGCTCCCCGGGCGGATCGCCTCGGCGCGCATGTTGGACGAATCAGCGGCGACCCGGATGCTCCGCTCCGGGGCGGCTTCCTCGAGCACCTGGCGGATCCACTGCGAGCCGGCCTTCCAGTGCGTGATGTGGAACACGGTCTCGTTCATCTTTGGGTTCAGCTCTGGGCCGGCCGCTCGCTCGCCGCAGGAGCGCCCGGGCGGCTGCCAGGCTGCCGGCCCCCGGACCCGACCGCCACGCCGAGTTCCTCACGGGCAGCGTGCGTCAGGTCAGCAACATCCTGCCGCGGACCGGGCTCGGTTCGCTCGGCGTAGCGGGCGTGCAGGGCATCCGCCGTCGTCCGGAACATCGCCTCACTGAGCCCGCGCGGTCCGCTGCCGCGGCAGAGGTCAGTGGCTCGCAGAATGGCCGTGTTCTGGCTGACGCCCCAGAGTTCGTACGCCCCTCGCTGCACCCAGTCGTCCACCGCCTTCGGCACCCCGGTATCCGCGTTCGAGTAATCATGACACATGATCGGAGTTCCCGGCGTGACAAGACGCGACAACGCCTCCAGGTCTGCCCAGACGCCGGTGTACTCATGACTGCCATCGACGAAGACCATCGTGGGCACAATGGGCAAATCGTGCGTGAACTGCCGCAGGTCGCCGGTGTACAGCATGACGCGTTCAACCAGATCCAGCCCCTCGAGAGTTCGGGTGGATCGCCTGAACGCAGAGAAGTCCTGGTCGATCCCGTAGAACTGCGGCGGCGGGCCGCCGTGCTCGCGCATCGCAGCAAGGGCGCCCTTGAGTTGCACCGCCGCAGAGCGCCCGCCGAAGAGACCGATCTCGAGGATGACCGAGCCGCTCCAGTACGCGGCTTCGTAGAGCTTCTTGCTGTCCCCGGGATCCTGCCAGCCCGGGAGGTCTTTGGTCGCCTCGTAGATTCCGGCGTGCTCGTCGTTGACGAATTCACGATCTCCGGACCAGTTCGGGCGGTAGAGCCTTGAGGTGGCGTCGTGACGGTGTTGCATCGGGGTGAAGCGCATGACGTTCCATTCAAACGAGGAGATGTCCGCGGCGAGGGGCGGCAGGTCGCCGGCCGCTACCAGTTCGCTGACGGCTCGTACCCGACATCGACCAGGACAGCGCCGAAGCGCTCCTTGAACTCGTCGACGATGCGATCGGTAAAGTGGTTCCGCCAGTCGCCGGCGATCCCCTTGCGATAGTGAGACCCCACATCCTCCTCACCCGGCGCCCGACCGGCGCGCTTCTTGAACGAATGCTTTTCGACGATCGCGTGGCGCTGCGCATCGTCCATCTGGATAGCGCAGACAGCGAATATCTTGCGAAACGCATCCTGCTCATCGATGATCATATCTTCGTAGCGGAACAGCGGCACACCCGCAGCAGCCCAGCTCGACTGAATCTGCGCCATGGGCTGGAGCCGCTCGCGGAGCGTGATGAGCAACCCCTCCTCCTTCGAGCACTGGTTGAATCGCTCCCGATACGACAGCACGGTTCCTGCCACGTTGGCGTCGCCGGTCCCGTGCGAGTGCTTCACGCTGAAGTACCAGGATACGAGGGTGTCGCGCAGGTCCCTGATGACGATGAAGCACCGGGCGGGAGTCTCGCCGACGAACTCCTTGAACCCGTGCACCGGCAGGTAGACCGGCGTGTAGATGTTCCCCGGGCGCAGGCGATCGGCGCGAATGTTCGAGAAGTCGGACGCGACCCTGACGGCCCGCTCCGGCGCCGCTTCCAGCAGCACGCCGCCGACCCACTGCGAGCCCGACTTCCAGTGGGTGATGTGAAACACCGTCTCATCCATCGTCCGACTCCATTCCATGAGGAACCACTGCCAATCACCGGGCGCCCCTTCGGGCGGTCATCGTAGGGACGGCGGCGCCCGCAAGCACGGGCGCAGCAGTCAGCGGGGCTCGATCGCGAAGAGGCGCATCGGGCTGCCCGGGTCCAGCGGAATCTCGCTCGCCCACGGGTGATCGAGCAGCCATGCGACCATCACGTCGGCGTCCACCGGCGGCGGCTCGCCGTGCCAGAGCTTGCGATCACTCTCGAACAGGACGAAATCGATCGCCTCAGATTCGATCATCCCGGCAAGGCGATCGGCGTCGGCGGGCGCCTTCGCCCAGGGGACCACCCGATTGACGATGCGCCCCTCGGGCGCCATCAGCGGATAGTCCTGCGCATTGATCGAGCCGACCAGCAGGATGCTCGAGCCCGGCGGAATGTGCTCAATGGCGGGCGCGAAGCGGAAACGCACCCCGATGGCGCCGCGGCTCCGCTGGTCGATGCGGGAGATCATCTGGCGCATCGGCGGATACGCTGCAGCGCACCCGCCCAGGATCGCCAGCACCGCCAGCGCCCGGCGGGCGCGGGTCCAGCGGCTGAGGATGGCCATCCCCGTCGCGAGGCTGAGCGCATACGGCGCCAGCCAGAAGCGTTCCGGCCCGCCGCCCATCCAGCGGATCAGAAAGACCAGGCCGAGGAGCATCGGCGCCTGTATCAGCACCAGCATCGCCAGCGGCGAGAGCCGAATGCGCGGAAAGGCCCTTGCGCTCTCTCGAACGAGGATCACCACCCCGGCGGCCAGCAGCGGCAGCCAGAGCACGCCACCCAGAGCGAATCGCGTCGCATAGATCGTGACTCGAGCGATGTGCGGCGAGGCAGCCGGATTCTCTTCCATCGGCAGCGGTTCGCCGGCGCCGAGGTCATCCAGGATGTCCTGCCGGACCTCCTCCAGCCGGCGCCGGGCCAGTTCGCCGGGAATCTCCGGCGGCTCGCTGAGGTAGACCGGCACGCGCACGATGTGTGTCCACGTCTGCCGCAGCGAGAACTCCGGCTGAACGATCTCGCGCATGTAGCCGGGGCCGAGCGGGTGGCCGTGGCCAGCGGCGTTGGATATCAGCAGCACGGCGAGGCCGCTCAGCAGCGTCGCGGCCAGGCCTCCCGCGCCGATCGCGAGCACACCGCGGATCCAGCGCCGCGGCGGGAGCATCAGGAGGGGCGCCAGCGCGAGCGCCGGGATCATCGCGGCGATGGTTACCTTGATGTTCATCGCCAGCGCGGTCATGGCGCCCGCCCAGAACAGCCGCAAGAGCCCCTCGTGCGGCCGGGCGGCAGCCCGAGCGACCCACCACCCGGCGCCCAGAACGAACACCGGCGTCCAGATGTCGCTCTTGAGCTGCACCGCGCGCGACAGGATCGCCGGCGTCGCGATAAAGAGCAGAGCCGCAAAGAGCGCCGCCCCGCGCGACGCCCCCGCGGCCCGCGCCACGCTGAAGACGCCCCAGGTTCCCAGCGGGACCGCCAGCCAGTGCAGCAGCCGCCCGGGCAGGTCGAAGCCCGTGAACAGCAGCGGCCACGCGACCATCAGCTCGGCGCCGAAGGGAAAGGTTGTCTGCCGGTCGTTGTGCGTCTCGTAGGGGAAGACGCTCTGGTTCTGGATCCAGTATCCCGCGCGCGAGGCGTGATACATGAGTTCGTCAACGTGGTGCAGGGGGACGAGCGACCGCTCGACCGCCGAGAGCGTCACCATCAGCACGATGACGATCAGCATCGCCAGTTCACCGGCCTGCATGCGGGCGGGTGGCACCGCCGGCGCCTCCCCATCGCCCGCACCCATCCGCCAGCCCCGCGCCCTGGCGAAACGGGCGCCGGCGATCGCCGCGCCCGACAGAATCACCTGCGCCCCCAGGAAGCCCGCCGGCGTGTAGAGCGCCACCGCGGAGGCCGAGATGCTGATGGCGCCGAGCAGCATGGCCGCGGCGCCGAGGACAATCCAGAGGCGGTCGGTGAAGTCCTCTGCCAACAGCGCGGCGATGGCCCAGCAGGCGCCGAGCAGGCCGCTCAGGGAGACGAGAAACAGAAGTGCGCCGGAGACAGGCATCAGGTGGGTTTCGCTGACGGGTGGGCTGGCGCCAGCGCAGGTCCTGCGCAGGCCAACGCGCGGCGGCGAGGCGTCCGCGCGCTCAACGGCAACCTGCAGGGGCGCAGCGCCGTCTCCAACTCGCCGCCGAGGGTAGGCCGCCGCCGCGGGCCGAGGGCGGCCCTCCGGCCAGGCGCGGCTCGCGGAAGGAGGTGGCGCTACCGTCCTGCCGGTGGCCGCGCTCGGCGCAATCCCGGTGCTCTTCTTCATCGCCGCGGCGGCAGCCTTGCTGTCGGTTGGGGCCCTGCGCGCCGCCGGACGACCTGTGCGGGAGTCACTCCTGATCGCATCCGTCGCGTGGGCGCTATGGCTGGTGCTGGGAACCGAAGCGCTCAGCGTGGCCGGATCGCTGGCGAGAATCCCCCTCCTGCTGTGGTGGGGCCTTCCACTGGCGGCTCTCGCAGGCGCAGTCGGCGTGTCGTGGGCGCGCGCGCGGCGCCGGCGCCGGGGCGCCAGCTCCGCGGATCTGCCCGAAGCCCGCCGGCGCCCGGACGGGCTGACGGTCGCCCTGCTCGGCGGCGTGATTCTCGTGCTGCTGGCAACGGCGCTCGTCGCCGCGGTCACGCCGCCGAACAACTGGGACTCACAGACCTACCACCTGCCGCGACAGGTGCACTGGATGCAGCAGGCGAGCGTTGCCCACTATCCGACGTATCAGCTTCGTCAGATCATGATGCCACCGCTGGCGGAGTACGGCGGGCTGCATTTCATGATCCTCACAGGCGGGGACGCGTGGGCGAATCTCATCCAGTGGTTCGCCCTCGCGATGACGGCCGGCGCCGTCTCACTCATCGCCCGCGAACTGGGCGCAGGCGGGCGAGGCCAGAGCCTGGCGGCCCTGCTGGTCGTCGCGAACCCGATGGCAGCGCTGCAGGCGCTGAACACCAAGAACGATCTCGTGCTGGCGCTGTGGAC
>CAYMJK010000106.1:0-2809 GCA_964390535.1 uncultured Phycisphaeraceae bacterium
CCACGCCCCCGCCCCCGACTCCCGCCCCAACACCCGTCCCCATCCCGATGCTCGTGCCGCCCACGATGTAATCCGGCTGCCGCGATGTCGTCGTCGGCTCGATCCGCTCCCCGGCCCACGACACGAGCCACGCCGAACCCACCCGATACTCCCCCGCCCCGACCTCGCACCGCAGCCGATTCTCCTTCAGCCGGGCGCGCACGACCACCTGCTCATCCAGAGCCTCCACCTCCGCCCGGTACGTGCGCGTCTGCGAACACCCGGCGCCGACCACCATCACCGCCACCAGCCCCACCTTCCACACCATCATCACCCCTCCCTCAGCAGCAAAGCGCCGCGCCATTGGCCATCTGCTATTTGCCATTTTCGCCGAGCCTCTCGGCGATCTGCACCGCATTCAGCGCCGCTCCCTTGCGCAACTGGTCCCCCGCCGCAAACAGCGTGAACGCCCGGAACCGCCCACTCCCCGCCCCCCCCTCCTCCTCCGTCCAGTCCGGCCGCAGCCTCCCCACCAGCACCTCATCACCCCCGCTCGCCTTCAGCGATGTCGGAAAGTCCCCGCGCTCCCGGTCATCCACCAGCCGCACGCCAGCGAACCCGGTGTACGCCGCCCGCGCCTCCACCTCGGTTGCCGCCCGCCCCAGTTCCACCCGGATCGACTCGGCATGCGCGCGCAGGGCCGGCACGCGCACGCACGTCGGGCACACCGCGAGCTGCGGATCTCCCCAGATCTTCCGCGACTCCTCGATCACCTTCTGCTCCTCGGTGTTCAACCCCGTCCCGGCGTCCACCGGCGTGTTGTGGCTGAACACGTTGAACGCGCACGGCTCGGGGAAGACCCGCGGCGTGAGCTGGCGCCCCGCCAGGGCGTCCGCCGTCTGCGACCGCAGCTCCTCCACCGCCTCCGCCCCCGCCCCGCTCGCCGCCTGATACGTGCTGACGATGATCCGGCGCACGCCGAACGCCCGGCGCAGCGGCTCCAGCGCCATCAGCAGAATGATCGCCGAGCAGTTCGGATTCGCCACGATTCCGCGTCCGCCGCGCGCGCGCACGGCGGCGAGCTCCTCCCCGTTGATCTCCGGCACCACCAGCGGCACATCCGGATCCATCCGGAACGCCGCCGAATTGTCGATCACGATCGCCCCCGCCCGCGCTGCCGCCGGCGCCCAGTCCCGCGCCGGGCCGCTCCCCGCCGAGAACAGCGCATAGTCCACGCCCTCGAACGATGCGCCATCCACCTCGCGCACCGCGATCTCCTTCCCGCCGAATCGGACCGCGGTCCCCGCCGACCGCCCCGACCCCAGCGGGCGCACCTCCCGCATGGGGAACCGGCGCTGCTCCAGCACCGCCAGCATCTCCCGCCCCACGACCCCCGTCGCCCCCAGAATCGCCACCACACCCGACATGCGCGCCTCCATTTCCCAAGAACCCAGTTCCAAAGAATAGGTGACGCCCGGCCCCGCCCACCAGCGGCCGGCGCCCGGGGGCTAGGATGCCCCGCACCTGTCCGGCGTGGGGCTCGTGAGGATTCGCACAAGGGGGCGCAGATGGACTGGATCGTAATCGGAATCGTGGCGGGCGTGTTCCTCATCACGCTCTTCGTCATCATCGGCATCTACAACGGCCTCGTCCGCAAGCGGGTCGACTGCGACAACGCCTGGTCGCAGATCGATGTCCAGCTCAAGCGCCGCCACGACCTCATTCCCAACATCGTCGAGACCGTCAAGGGCTACGCCAGCCACGAGCGCGGCACGCTCGAGGCCGTCATCGAGGCCCGCAACCAGGCGGCCGCCGCCCCCAGCGACGCCATGCACGCCGCGAGCAAGGCCGGCGCCGAGAACATGCTCACCCAGACCCTCGGCCGCCTCTTCGCCCTCAGCGAGGCCTACCCCGACCTCAAGGCCAACCAGAACTTCATCGGCCTGCAGGAAGAGCTGGCGAGCACCGAAAACAAGATCGGCTTCGCCCGCCAGCACTACAACGACTGCGTCGGCCGCTACGAGGCCGGCCGGTCCACCTTCCCCGCGAACATCGTCGTCGGCGCCTTCAGCTTCCAGCAGCGCGAATACTTCGAACTCGAGGATGCCGCGGCCCGCGAAACGCCGAAGGTCTCCTTCTCCTGACATATGCCCGACGACCCGCGCGATGCTCCGGCGCCCGAGCCCGCCGCGCCTCCGCGGCGGCGGCCGGCTGCCGACCTTCCGCGGGAGCTGCGCGAGCAGATCCGCGCCTATCCCGGAACGCTGACGTTCCATGACCTCATCCGCAAGAACAAGCGCTCCAGCATCCTCCTCATCCTCGCGATGATCGCCCTGGGCACACTCTTCGGCGCCGCCATGGGCGGCGCGCTGGTGGGCTATATCGAATTCGGCGATGGCGCTCGCCCCGGCGACCGCGGCGCCGGCGATCTCCTTGTCGGCCTGGCGCCTGGCCTGGCGCTCGGCGCCATCATCGCCCTGCTGGTCAGCTCGATGGGCGCCGTCTGGAGCTGGCGCGGCGGCGCCAATGCCATCCTCCGCATGGCCCACGCCATCCCCCTGCGCCACGAGGATGACCCCGAACTCTTCAACGTCGTCGACGAGATGCGCATCGCCGCCGGCGTCCCCATGCCGAAGATCTACCTCATCGGCGACAGCGCCATGAACGCCTTCGCCACCGGCCGCGACCCCGCCCACGGCGTTGTCGCCATCACCAAGGGCCTGCGCGAGAAGCTCACCCGCGACGAACTCCAGGGCGTCATGGCCCACGAACTCGCCCACATCCGCCACTACGACATCCGCTTCGCCATGCTCATGGCCGTCATGGTCGG
>CAYMJK010000107.1:0-3980 GCA_964390535.1 uncultured Phycisphaeraceae bacterium
GGGGGTCGTCGGGGGCGTGGGGGAGGCCGGGGGAGAGGAAGCGGCGCGGTAAACTGGCGCCCGCCCGCATGCGCGTCAGAATCATACAGTGGAGCGCATGGCGCGCTGCGCGCGGCTGATCGGCGAGGCGTGTCGATCGGAGCGCGGGGCCGGGAGGATGTGGTGCTGCGGTCGCTCGCTCTGGCCCTGATCTGGATGACGATGGTTGCGGGGTGTGCTGTGCGCACCGGCGCCGATCCGGCCCGCGCCGGCGGCGCCCGGGAGATTCCGGCGGACGCATGGCCGGCGCGCGATGTCGGGGCGCTGGCGCCGCTGGTCGAGGATCTGCCGCGATTGACGATGGGGGAGCGCCAGGCGGTGATGATGGTCGAGGGGAGTCTTGCCCCGGGGACCATCGAGACGAGCGTCCGGATCGTGCGCGCGGCGGCGTACGGACGGGGGATCATTCGCGAGGTGGAGTATGTGGACGATCCGCCGGCGCCGGGGGAGCGTTCGCTGCGGTTCATCTCGTCATGGGCGATCGGGCAGGCTGCGGCGACGGGTCGGCGCGGCGGGGCCGGGGTGGGGGGGCGGCCGCCGGCGCTGGCGCCGCGGGACGCGTTCCTGGCGGCGCTGGACGACGCGCGGGATGATGGCGCGGCCGGCGTGGAGTTGCGGGTGGCGCCGCCACTGGCGGGCGAGCCGCGGGGGTACATCATCTGGCTGCACAGCCTGGGCGGGGACCGGTTCGAGCGGCCGGTGATCGAGGCGCTGCGCCGGCGCGGGTGGGCGGTGGTGGAGTCTGATTTCCCGTGGCTCACATGGTCGCGCCAGCTCACGTTCCTCGGGGCGGGGGGCGAGTGGAGTGCTCCTGCGCGTGACTTCGCCGAGCGCTTCGATCAGCGGCTGGCGGAGTGGGCGTACGCGAACGAGGCGGCGCTGGCGTATCTCGAAGAGGTCGATCGGCACACGCCGGCGGACCGGGTGTGCGTGGCCGGGTTCAGCGCCGGGGCGATCTGCGGGCCGACGCTCGCCGCAGCGCTGGGGGAGCGCGTCGAGGCGGTGGTGCTCGTCGGCGGCGGGGCGGACATTCTGCGGATCAGTCAGACCAACGGGCTGACCAACGCGGGAGTGGGGTTCGGCGCGCTGGATCCGGTGGAGGGGGGGTATCAGCCGCGGGAGCTTCGGCGGGAGGAGATGGATGAACTGTCGCGGCAGTACCTGCGGATCTCGAGCCTGGATCCGTACAGCGCGGCGCCGGCGATCCGCGATGTGCCGACGCTGATGCTGCACGCGGCGCTGGACAGCGTGGTGCCGGCGCGGACGGGGCGGCTGCTGTATGAGCGGCTGGGGAAGCCGGAGCGGTGGACGTTCTGGCTCGGACATTCGCTGCTGTTCTGGCGGCTGCCGTCGTACGCGGAGCGGATCGCGACCTGGGTGGACGAGGTGGTTCCGGCGCGGAAAGCGCGGGAGGCGCCGCGGACGCCGCCACCGCCGATCTCCGATACCATGCGTCCATGATGACGCTGCTCATACTGGCGGGGGCGACGGCGGGGGCGTTGCTCGTGGGGGCCGGGGCGCTGCACCTGATTCCGCGGCTGGGGGCGGCCGGGCGCCGGGTGACCGACAGCTTTGCGCGCGCGCCGATGCTCGATGTGCTGATCACGTATTTCACGGCGGCGCCGATGATCGTGTGCGCGGCGGTGGGCGGGAACATGCAGATCGGCGGGGGGCACTGGCGCGGGGCCGGGCTGGGGCTGCTGGCGGGAATCGTGGGGCAGGTCGTGGGGGTGCTGCTGTGGACGCTGGCGCACGAGCTTGCCCATCCGGAGGCGCGGCGCGGGCCGCGGATCGTCACGGAGATCAACCGGATGGTGGGGCCGGTGCGCAACATCACGGCGGTGTGGGTGACGGCGGCCGCCGTGCCGCTGTTCTGGGTGGTGCGGGTGGCGCAGTACCTGGTGTATCCGCCGCTGACGTGGCTGGTGCGGCTGCCGAAGTATGACCACGCGGAGTGGGTGAACTGCTCGCGCCACAAGTTCGACGGGTTGGTGGGGCACGACCGCATCTGGTGTCTGTACTGCGACTGGATGACGGGCGTGTGGTCGCTGGGCTCGGAGATGCTGCGCAACGTCGAAAGCTTCTGGTGCCCCATCCGCTTCCGCAGCGACAAGAAGTGCGCCAACTGCGCAGTGGACTTCCCCGATGTCGCGAGCGGCTGGGCCCCCGCCGATGGCGCCATGGCCGATGTCGTCCGCGTGCTGCGCGACAAGTACGGCGAGCAGGCGCCGGATGGGCGCCACCCGTGGTTCGGGCATCCGGTGCGGCTGACGGTCAACGGCGATGAGTTCGAGGGGGAAGAAAGGCAGGACCGCAGAGAGCGCAAAGAGAGCGCAGAGGTCGTGGAGGGGGAGATGGTGTAGGGGGAGTCTGTGCAGTGTCTTGACCACAGAGGCAAGGTTGTCTGGGTCAGCCAGAAGCTTGATCCGGACCGCAAGGGCGCGGTGCGGGCGGTTGCGCTTCGGCGGCATCGGGCGATGTATGGCGTCATGGCGCTCGGCATCTACCTTGCTGCGACCGTCGTCGCGGGCGCGGCAGTCTTTGTGGTGGCTGCACTGGCTCCCGGTGTTCCGTTGCTCATCCGCAGGGTTCTGCTGTTTGTCGCTGCGCTCGCTGTTGGATGCATCGGTGTCGGCTACCTCCAGCGAAGGCTCTTTCTGAAGCGCTTCGCGGGTCGGCTCCTTCGCGCCGGTCTTTGCGCCTGCTGCGATTACAACCTCGAGGGCGTCCTGCCTGAGTCCGACGGCTGCCGCGTCTGCCCCGAGTGCGGCGCCGCATGGAAGCTGCCGCCGACCGCATAGGCCCCCGTTCTGCCGCGTGCCCCGCCTCAACGTTCCGCCCGCCCCGCCGCGAGCTTCGCAATCTCCGGCGGGATCCGCTCGCCGCACTCGGGGCAGATCGGCGTGGTCTCGGGCGCCGGGTACCGGCACTTGAGACACCACGGCGCCCGGCGGAACTCAGCCAACTCGCGGTACACCTTCGTGCGGCGCGACCTGAAGAGGAGCGTGAACAGCCCGGCGAGGATGAGCAGCTTCGACGCCACCAGCAGTTGCGGCCACTGCCGCGGCAGAGCGTCCCCGAGGCCGACGATGACTCGAAAGGTCACGACGGCCCACAGAAGCTGCACGCTAATGATCAGTACGGCCCAGAAGACGATTTCGCGCACCGCATTGCGCCGGGTCGCCTGCGCGACGAACCGCTTGCACAGAGGCCGGGGCCAGCCCGTCCTCGCTTCAACCGATCGCACATCGGACAGCCATCGCGGGCATTTCACACGCTCAGGATACCACATCCTGCGCGGTGCTGCCGGCTACCCCTCCGCCTGCTTTACTTGCCTTGCCGCCAGCGAGGCAATCTCCGGCGGGATCGGCTCGCCGCACTCGGGGCAGACCGGCGCCTGCTCGGCCTGCGCAGTCTCCAGGACCGGATACCGGCATTTGAGACACCACGGCGCTGTCCGAAACGCCGCCAGCGCCCGCAGCGTCCAGCGGCGGTAGACGATGAGCACGGCAACACCGATGAAGATCGGCGGCGGGAGTATGAAGATCCCGGGTGCCACCACCCATGGCGCCTGCACGATCTGGTCCCGGCTGAGTAGTCGCGGCAGCAACCATCCGGCAACATGGAACCACGGCCAGACGATGGCAGCCCCGATCAGGCTCCACACCAGCACATCCCGCCAGTGCTGGTACTGGACGTGCCGTGCGAACCGATTGCAGAATGGCCGCGGCCAGCCCGTCTCGGCCTCGACCGTCCGCACCGGGCTGAGCCATCGCGGGAGCTTCATGCGCTGTCAGCATACCACATCGGTCCCTACGCGCACAGGTCTCGCCCCCGGAGGGGGCGCTGTCCCTCGCCCCGGGCGCAGCCCGGGGTAGGGGGCCCCGTCCCGCGAAGAGCCCCGGCGGGGCGAAGGTAGCGCCGGAGGCGCTGCTGGATCT
>CAYMJK010000108.1:0-4374 GCA_964390535.1 uncultured Phycisphaeraceae bacterium
GGGCGGACCGGCGCCGGCGCGCGCGCAATCCGGTCGAGCAGATCGGCGCCCTGCGGCATCAGCCCCTTGTCCTCCAGCACGAGCGCGAGCACGGCGTCGCCCATGGCGAAGCCGACGGCGGGCGTGGGCGGCCCGCCCATGAGTTCGACGAGCCCGTCGTAGCGGCCGCCCCCGGCGACCGCGCGTTCACCCTCGACCACCACTTCGAAGACCATGCCGGTGTAGTAGGCGAGGCCGCGGACGATTGAGAAGTCGAACGCGCACCAGCGGGCCGCGCCCATCTGCGCGAGATGGCGCACGGCGCCGGCCAGCGGCGAATTCAGGAAGGCCGAGGGCGCCGGCTCGTCGCCCTGCTCGAGCGCGGCGAGCGCGGCGTTGGCCTCCTTCTCGCGCAGCGCGAGCGTCTCGGCGAGGCGGGCGGCATCCAGCCCGATCTCGCGGCAGCGGGCCTCGAACTCCGGGGCGGGCGTGCGGTCGCGCCGGTCGAGCAGCGTGAGGGCGCGCTCGGTGTCGGCCTCGGCCACGCCGAGCTCGCGCATGGCGCCGGTGACCAGCCCGCGATCGCTGATCTTCACCGTGACATCAGCCGACGGCAGGCCGAGATCGGCGAGCAGATCAATGCAGCAGGCGATGATCTCCGCGTCGTAGCGGGGCAGGTCGGCCGGCTCCCCGCCCATGATGTCCGCGTTCCACTGCAGAAACTCGCGCAGCCGCCCGCGCTGCGGGCGCTCGGCCCGGAAGTAGGGCCCGGCGGTGAACCACTTCGTCGGCTTCGGGAGCGAGCTGGCCTTCGCCCCATACATGCGGGCGAGGGTGGGGGTGAACTCCGGGCGAAGGGCGTAGTCGGTCTCGCCGCCGGCGCGCCGGAAGCTGAACAGCTCATTGACGATCCCCTCGCCGCTCTTGACGGTGTACAGCTCCAGATGCTCAAAGGTCGGCCCGGCGATCTCCTCGAACCCGTGGCGCAGCGACGCGTCGCGCCAGGCCTCCGTGAGATACCGACGGCGCGCAGCATCCTCCGGATACAGATCGCGTGTGCCGGCAGGGGCCTGAAAGGTCGGGCGGGCCATGCGGGCAGGGTAGGGTGCGGGGGCGGCGAGAAGAGATCGGAGATCAGAGAGCAGAGATCACACGACTCAAAGCCGCCGGCGAGGCCTCTCGGCCCCGCCAGCGCAACCTGCTCTCTCGCGCCTCCACGGCGCATCTCCCTCCAGCTTGTGCGTTAGCGCTTGCCGCCGCCGGGCTTCGGCGGCGGGGTCTGCGGGCGGCTGGGCGCGGGCTTGCCGGGCCCGCCGGCGGGCTTGGACGCGGGTGCGGGCGGACGGCTGGGGCTGGGCTTCTCGGCAGGCATCAACAGACTCCTTGTGCGCGCAGGCGCACTGGGGGACGCCGGCGTCCGCGCGCGCACACCGCGCTGCGGCCACGGCCGGTCAACAACTCAGGCGCCGCGACGTCGCCGTCGCGGGCGGTCAGCGAGGGGATGTGAGCCAAGGGGTGGAACTGGAGGCGGTGAAGAACCTCACGGGCGGCGTCGATCCGCATGGTTCGCGTGGCGTTCGGGCCGCGCGAGCGGACGACATCTCTGCGGATCAGGATACACGCGCGCTGCGCCGAGTCAAACCGCCGACTGTTGCAATGAAACAGCCGGCGCACCGCTGCGCCGGCTTCTGCCAGGCCGTTCGCTCGCCGCGCCGCCCCGGGCGCTCAGCAGCCCGCGGCGAAGGCGTTCTGGAAGGCGAGGAAGTCGAAGAAGTCCAGGGCGCCGTCGCGCGTGAAATCGGCGTCGGTGTCGCCCACGGCGAACATGTTCTGGAACTCGAGGAAGTCGAAGAAGTCCAGCGAGCCATCGACGTTCACATCGGCCGCGCAGTGCGGCGCGCCGGGGCCGGTGTCAGGCGGCAGGATGTTGATGTCGTCGGCGCCGGCCATGGTCTTCTCGTCCCAGTTGCTGCGGCTGCGCCCCATGCGGAACAGGGGGCCGCTGGGGTCGCCATCGAACAGCCCGGCCAGCCGGCGCCACCCGCCGGCGCCATCGGGCTCGAACTCCTTGATCACACCGCGATCCACCAGCGCGATGTTGCCGCGCTGGTCGAATTGCAGCGACTGTGGCTCGATCACGCCGGGCAGCGGAACCGTCGCGTCGATCTCGATGCGCCCGCCAACCGGCTCCCGACGCAGCTTCCACAGCGTGGCCGAGCCGGGACCGCCGATCCACTCGGCGCCATCGACGGGGTTCACCGTCACCGAGCCGTCGGCGGCGAGCACGATCCCCGCCGGCAGGGCGTCGTTGCGCAGCAGATCGAGATCGGGGCTGATGCGCATCAGCCGCCGGTCGCTGGTGCTGAGGGCCAGCAACTCGTCTGTGGCGTCGTCGTAGTACAGCGCATGGGCCGGCGCTGGCAGCAGCACCGAGTCGAGCTGTCCGAATTCCCCGCCGCCGGTATGGGCAAAGCGGCGCAGCGACGTGCCGTCGGTGATGAACAGCGTTCCGTCGCGACCCGACTCCATGGCGCGGGGTGTGAGCAGTGTGGTCAGTTGCTCGATCGTTTCGTCGGCGAAATCCACGAGCCACAGCTTGCCGGGGTCAAGCCGCCCGCCCGCCGCCGTCAGCACATACGCCGCTGTAGGCATGGCGGCCTGGGCGATACCGATGATCGGCTCGTCCGCCGGGGGCGTGATCTTGATCTTCGGCGGCGGCGGATCCGACGAGGGCCACTTCGGGAAGTCAAACGTGATGTCCTGGAGCGTGGCGCCCGTCGTCAAGCCGAACATTGGCCACATGGCGCGGAAGCCGTCGAGGAACCCGTCAGAGTAGATGTCGAACTTCCACTGCGTCCGCGGCAGGGGGAACGGATCTGACGGCCGCTTGAAGATCGAGGCAACCGGATGCAGCTCGGATGCGGAGTACGCGGCGGGGCTCTGACTCAGCAGCAGTTCGTCGTTGCCCGGATCGCAGTACAGCAGCAGCATATCGCCCGAGCAGAGGTTGAAGCCCCCCCACATGGTCACAAGGTGGCCGCCGGTGCGATTCCAGATGCCGCCTGAATGGTCGTACCAGCCGATGCTGGGCATGACGATCCCGCCCATGCGCATCATGTCGCTCATCTTATGTGGGTCGACACCGACGAAACCGGACACATAGTTGCTGAAGAGCACCATGTTGTGCTGTCCGTGCCCCGCAAGATACAAGGTCACCGCGAAGTTCCAGGTTCCCCCGCCGGTGCCCGAGACCGGGTCGGTAGCCATCAGGGCTGCCAGGAGCTGGATGCGGTCGGTTGTATAAGCGTACATCGCCGCATCGGTCCGGCTCCAGTCCTTCGGGCCGCCGAAGGCCGCCGGGAAGCCGTGATTAGAGATGTAGGCCAGGGCGTTGGCCGTGGCCGTCGGCACGCAATAGGAGCCGCCGTCGCCGGGGAAGGCGGCCCGCTGCTGGTCGAAATCGGGCATGCCGAGCCGGTAGACGGTGCACTGGGCGCCGGCGGATCCTGCCGCGGCGACGATCGCCAGGGCCGCGGCGCTGCGGCGGAGACTCGGGGTCGGGCTCATGACGGACTCCTTCGTTGCCCCGGGAGGGGCTGGGGTTTCTGGGAACTGGGGTTTTCTGGTACACTCCCGGCGCCCGGGCGCCCGGGCGGGGGCCGCGTCGAGTGCGGCTTGCCAGAACGCGGATTCGCGCCCGCGGGTGGCTGAAGATTCACTGCGGCTGCCGCGTGGGCGGCGCCCGGGGGCCGGAGGGGCGAGCGATGGCTGAAGGCGTAGCTCCGGAGGTCACCCAGCTTCTGGAGGCGATCGACCGGGGGGATCCCGCCGCCGCGGGGGACCTGCTCCCGATGGTTTACGCAGAGTTGCGACGCCTCGCGCAGGCCCAACTCGGGCGCGAGCCGGGGGGCGGAGCGCAGCAGACCCTGCAGGCGACCGAACTCGTGCACGAGGCCTACTTGCGGCTCGTCGGGGCGGATACGGGCGAGGATGGTGGCAAGTGGCGCGGCCGGGGCCATTTCTTCGCCGCCGCCGCGCGCGCGATGCGCCGCATCCTGGTCGATCGGGCGCGGGCCCGGGCCGCGATCAAGCGCGGGGGGGACCGCGGGCGCGTGGGTCTGGATGCCGCGGCGGACGAACTCGGCAGCGCGACACCGGTCGACAGCGGGGGCGTGGACATCCTCTCGCTCGATAGGGCGCTGGCGCGGCTGGAGGCGCGCGAGCCGCGTCAGGCGGAGGTCGTGATGCTGCGGTACTTCGCCGGGCTGACGATCGAGCAGACAGCGGCGGCCCTCGGCGTCTCCCCGGCGACTGTGAAGGCGGACTGGGTCTACGCGCGGGCCTGGCTGCGCCGGGACATTGCCGAGGAGGGAGTGTGAGCGGACCCGAGTCGTC
>CAYMJK010000109.1:0-2582 GCA_964390535.1 uncultured Phycisphaeraceae bacterium
GCGGACAGCCCCGGCCACGCCGCGGGAGAGGGCGGCGAGCGGCGTGCGGGCGCAGCAGCGCCCGCGAGAGAGCTCCATCAGCCCGGGCGCATCCCGCTCGATCACCCGCCGCACCGCCTCCGGCGTGACATCCCGCGGCCCGAACCCGGTGCCGCCGACGGTGCAGATCAGCTCTGGCGCCGGCGCCTCGCCCAGCCACGCCTTCAGCGTCCGCTCGATCTCATCGGCCTCATCGGGCACGATGGCCGTGTGCTCGGCATGCGCGCGCAGATCGTAGCGCAGCACATCGACAACCGCAGGGCCCGCCGTGTCCGCCATCTCGCCACGCGCACACCGATCACTGACCGTGAGCACGCCCGCGCGCACAACGCCCGTCATGGCGCCCCCCGAGACGAGTGGGGCAGGCTTGCAGGCTGCTGACTTTGCACTCCCGCCGCGCCATCTTTCTTCTCCCCACGAACCCACACCCCATGCTTCCCCCCGCGCTTCTCCAGCAGTTGCACCCGCTCAATCACCATCTGCGGGTCAACCGCCTTTCCCATGTCGATGATTGTCAGCGCCGCGACGCTCACCGCCGTCAGCGCCTCCATCTCCACCCCGGTCTTTCCGTGACACCGCGCCTCCGCCCGGACCCGCACTCGCCCCTCTTCGATACGCGCTTCCACCCGTACGTTGTCCAGCGGCAGGGTGTGACACAGCGGGATCAACTCCGCCGTGCGCTTCGCCGCCTGCACACCGGCAAGCTCGGCGACGCGGAGGAGGTCGCCCTTCTTGAGGGCGCTGTCGCGGATCGCCGCCTCGAGCTCTCCGCTGATGCGCACGAACCCCTCGGCGATGGCTACGCGATCCGTCGCCGCCTTCGGCCCCACATCCACCATGCGCGCCCGGCCGGCGTCATCGATATGGCTGAGCTTGGGATCAGTCATGCGCAATGGTATCCAGAGACTTGAACAAGGCGCACTCCTGCAGAAGCATGAACGCCGCAAAGGGGGAAGGAACCACAGATGGCACAGATGGGGCACAGATTGAGAAGAGGTCACGGACGCCTCGCGCTGCGCCGTGACGGCACGCGGGTATTCACCCGGCGGCGGGGGCGTCGCCTTCCGGCGGCGCGGGGCGGCGGTCGTACATGAGCGCGTTGAAGTCGATGTCGTCGACGGCGACGCCGAGGTGGCGAAGCATGTTCATGGCCTGAGCGCGGTGATGGGTTTCGTGCAGCGCGAGTTGGGTGACGAGGTCGGCGGGAGAGGCGCGGACGACGATGCGGGCGCCATCATCCTGGGTGACGCGGTACTCGAGCGGCGCATCCCAGTCGGTCACGGCGCGCAGGGCTGCCCGTGTGGCGGCGGCCTGCTCGCGCCAGGCGGCTTCGAGTTGCGCAAACGGCGGCGGCTCCTCCTGGCGGATCGGCCACTGGTCGTAGGGGGCGACTTCGCGCCCCTGCATCCGCTGCACGTAGTACCACTCGGAGATCATGATGTGCGTGAGGGTCTTGGCGAGCGTGCCCGGCCCGATCGGAAACTCGCGATCGTACTGCTCGGCGGTGAGCGGGCGGACCCAATCGAACATGCGGTGACGGGCGAGCTCGAGGTAGTCGTAGATCCGGAGCGGGTTCATGGTGGCCAGACTGTACGTCACGCGGGCGCCCGGCCGGTGATTTTCAAGGGCCCGGGTCAGCCAGATGCGAGCGCTCGACGGGCGCGCGACAGCGCAGCGCGATTGGCGCCTCGGGGTGTTGCGGGTTGAAGGAGGGGTTGCGTGAGTCGGATCAGGGAGGGCGAGGTCGGGGGAGAGCTGTTGCGCGCGGCGCAGGGCGCGTGGGCCCGGTGGGGTTGGTCGATGCGGCGGCGGGGGGCAACGTCCTGAACCGGCGCGCTGCGGGAGCTTCCTTCGCCCCTCCGGGGCTCCTGAAACAAAGGGCGCTGCTCCCCCGGGCTTCGCTGCGCTGCGCCCGGGGCAAGGGACCGGTCGCCCCTCCGGGGCTGCAAGGGCGCCCGGTGCGCGCCAGACCTGGTTGAGGATGCGCCGGTTCACGGCGTTGTCCTCCGGGGCGTGGAACGAATCGGTGACGGTGGAGGGGGGCGATGCGCGCAGCGGGTGTGCAGATGGATTCGGGACGGGTTGCGCGAGGAGGCTCGGGAGCAGCGGTAGGCGGGGCAGCCCTCTCCCCGGCCCACTCCCACGGGGCGCGGGAGAGGGAGCGGAGACGGGCTGCGCCCATCGGTTTCGGTTTTGTACCAAGCTCCCCGGGAGTCATTGCAGACGGGAATGGGCTGTCCCCGGGCTTGCTCGCTTCGCTTGCGGCGCCCGGGGCAAGGGAGGAGTCGCCCCTTCGGGGCTGGAAGAGCGCCCGCTGCGCGGGCGGGGAGGGCTGAGGAACGGCGCAGGCGCACATGCGCCTAATGCTGGCGAGTGCGCGGCGGAGCAGAGCGGAAAGGGTGGGCGCAGCGCGTGGCGCGGGGGCGGAGCGGGGCGGGTGGAGGATCGCGATTGCGGTGGCGAGGGCGAGTTCCATGGCGCGGTGGTCAGCGGCGGCGTCGGCGGTGTGGATCCGCGCGCGTCGGAAGACCTCGGTGTGGTTG
>CAYMJK010000110.1:0-6088 GCA_964390535.1 uncultured Phycisphaeraceae bacterium
CGGCGCCCGGCGCCTTCCTGGCGACTGGATCCGCGGGCTGCTCGCGGTGGTGCTGGTGACCGCCGCGGCGAAGATGTTCCTGACGGCGTTTCCGGCCGCGCCGGACCCTTCCGGCGCCGCTCCCGCCGCCGTCCCCCCGGCGCCCGGCATCCCCTAGACTTCCCGCTCCCCGTTTTCTGATCTGCTCTCTGCTCTTCGCTCTCTGCCCCCACCCCAAGGACCTCCCGTGGACGAACGCCACAGTCAGATCAAGGAAGGCGCCGGGCTCGACGAGTCGCGCCTCAATACCGACTTCGTCGACTTCCTGAAGAAGTGGAGCACGCCGGCGCTGCTCGTCGTCGCGGCGATTGTCGTCGTGATGTTCGCGCTGCGCAAGCTCGAGGAGCGGCGCGGCGCCCACATCGACGCGGCCTTCGCCCAGTACGAGGCCGCCTCCACGCCGAAGCCGACCGGCGACCCCGACTCCGCCGCCCTCACATCGGTCGTCGCCATCAGCCCGCTCACGCTGCAGGGCGTCGCCGAGGAGTACGCCGATGTTCCCGGCGCCCGCTGGCTCTCGCGCCTTGCCGCGGCAGACACGTACCTCACGGCGGTGCGCACGGGCGTGACGCTCGGCGCCACAGTCCGGGCCGATGGAACCGTCGCCGATCCGGAGCAGGATCTGCTGACACCCGAGGGCCGCGCCGATTATCTGGAGCAGGCCCGCGGCCTCTATCGCACCGTGCTCCAGGATACCGAGAACGACCCGGGGGCGACGCTGCACAGCATGCGCGCACTGTTCGGCATCGCCGCGGTCCAGGAGAGCGAGGGCCAGCTCGAAGGGGCCCGCGAGACGCTCGACCGCGCTGCAACCCTCGGCGCCGCCCGCGGCTTCCTGGAACTGGCGAGCCTGGCCGAGCAGCGCATCAACACGCTCGATGAACTTGCCGAGCCGATCACGCTCGTCTCGCGCGACATCCTTCCGGAGCTGCCGTGGGAGCAGCCGCCCCCGGCGCCCGCGCCCGAGCCGGGCGCTCCCGACGCTCCCGAGGGGCCGCCGCCCGCCACCGGTCTGCCCGGTCCGGGCGCGCCTGGCGATGGCCTCGAGCCGTTCGGTCCGATCCTGCCCCCGGCGCCACCGGCGCCCGCGCCAACCCCCGGCGACCCCGGCGAGACGCCGGCCGAGCCTGCGCCGGCCGATCCGGGTGATGGCGCTCCTGCCGATCCCGCGGCGCCAGAGCCAGAGCCCGCCTCGCCCGGCGAGCCCGGCGGCGGGGGGTGAGCCCTCCGGCCGAGGTCCGCTGGAATCCCGACCTGCTCCTCCCCGGCGGCAAGGTTGATCCTGAGGCCGTCCGCCGCGCGCTCGAGGAGGCCGGCGAGGATGACATCGACGCCCGGCGCGTGCTGTTCACGCTGCAGCGCGATGTGCAGACGCGGCTGGACAAGTATCTGACCAGCCGCATCGCCTTCATGAGCCGCACGCAGTTGCAGCGCATCGTGGATGCCGGCGACGCCACGGTGAACGGGCGCCCCGCGAAGGCTTCGACGACGCTGCGCCTCGGCGATGTCGTCACCGTCGTCATCCCCGCGCCGGCGCCGACAGACATCCAGCCCGAGCCGATCCCGCTCGACATCCTGTTCGAGGATGAGCACTTCATCGTGCTCAACAAGCAGGCGGACATCATCGTTCATCCCGCCCGGTCGCACAATCGCGGCACGATGCTCAACGCGCTGGTCTGGCACTTCGAGCAGCAGAGCGGTGGGGGCGGTGGGGGCAGTAGGCGCAGTGGAGGAGCGCCCGGCGCCGGCCTCAGCCCCGTGGGCAGGGACCTCGCCCGCCCCGGCGTCGTCCACCGGCTCGATCGCGACACGACCGGGTGCATCGTCTTCGCGAAGAGCGAAGAGGCGCACTGGAAGCTGGCGATCCAGTTCGAGCGGCGCGAGGTGGACAAGCGCTACCTCGCCGTGACGCACGGCCGCATCGAGCCGGATGGCCAGGTGATCGACCTCCCGCTCGGGCCGCACCCGTCGAAGGCGAAGGGGTACCGGGAGAAGCGCGTGGTGCGCTACGACGATCTCGGCAAGCCGAGCGTCACAGTCTGCCGCGTACGAGAGCGCTATCGCCGGGCGGATGGAGAGGCGTTCACGCTCGCCGAACTCGAGCTTCGCACCGGGCGGACGCATCAGATCCGGGTGCATCTGGCCCACCTCGGCTGGCCGATCGTCGCCGACGACATGTACGGGGGGCGGCTGTTCGGGGCGTCGGGGGAGCCGGGGGAGGCGGGGGCGCCCGGGGAGGCTGCTGCGCCGGTGATGGCCCGGCAGGCGCTCCACGCCGCCCTGCTGGCCCTCACGCACCCGATCACCGGCCAGGCGATGAGCTTCGTCGCCCCGCCGGCGCCCGACATGTGCGCCCTGATCGGGCGGCTGAGGGCGGGCGAGGTCGAGCGGGTCCACCTGGAGCAGACCGTCCCCCTGCCGCGGCTGGGGCTGGCGCCGGAGTAGGACGACGACGGGAGCGGCCGGCAGAGGCCCTGGAGCGGGTTGGATTAAGACAATTCAAAATCGGATCTTGAATTGTCTTAGCGCCGGGGCGCCGGCTCCGCCGCGCTCGCGCGTATGCTGGCGCATGTCCCTCATGCCGCGGCCAGCACGGACAGCCTCGCGTCAGCCCCGGCGGGGCTCGTTGCGCCGGAACCCGTACGAACGCTTCCGGGACCGCGATTTCACCCTCGGCGACTATCTCGCGATCGACCGGACGATCCTCGCCAACGAGCGCACGGCGCTGGCGTATGGGCGCACCGCGCTGGCGATGATCATCATCGGTGGCAGCAGCGTGAAGTTCTTCACGGACTGGTACATGTGGCTGATCGGTGGCGTGTTCATCGCCGGCGCGGTTGTCGTCGGCATCATCGGCTGGCGCCGCTCCCGGCGGATGTCCCGGTACCTCGGCGCTGCGCTGGAGCGAGAAACCGGGGCCCGCGACCACCCGCTTCGGGACGACCAGGCGAAGGCGCAGCCGGCGCCCGGGTCGGGCGTCGGGGGAGGCGCCGATGGGGGCGCCACCGAACCGGAACAGCTCGAACGCGACCCGCAGGGGGCGCGGGCGCTGTGATCGCGCAGTATCTCAGACGGGGGCAGCGATCTGGACCCGCTGGCGGCGCACTCGGCGCCAGCGCAGCACGGGCAGGGCAATCGCCAGGGCGATCATGGCGATGAACCCGCCGAGCACGATGATGATCGCCAGGGCCTGCCGCTGCTCATAGTTGAAGAGTCCGCCGGGCGGCGACGGGGCGGCCGGCTCCGTGTAGCTGGCCCAGAAGGCGTCATGGGTATCGGGGTGCTCGCCCAGCTGCATGCGGGCGAGCATGTATTCTGCGCGCGCCGCGTTGCGTGCATCCGCGCTGGCGCGAGCCCTTTGGAAGAAGCTGTTGATCTTGTCCTCGTCGCGCGGCATGCCATCCCCGCGGGCGTGCGCGACAGCGCCCAGAATCGCCTGCTTCAGAGATTCGGGGTCCGTCGGCGCCTGCGGGTGCATCGAGGCGCCGCCGTCTTCCACCAGTTCGAGGGCGCGCAGGCGGGCGAGTTCGGCAAGCGAGCCATGGCCGTCGTCGCCCAGCGCGACGGCGAGGGCGATGAAGGCGTCTACACTCCGCCACGCGGCCCCGAGGGCGATCAGGCCGGAGAGACCTTCGACGGCATCGTCGTACCCGGCTTCGGCAAGGGCGCCCGTGCGCAGGTAGCCGTCGCTCTTGATGTCGCTGAAGATGTGCGGCACGATGTACTCGGAGGCGCTCTCAGGCGGATCCAGCATCCACTCCATGAACAGAAGCTGGTAGCGTTCGCGCCCGAAGTGGGCATCCGGGTTCAGTTCGATCGCGCGGGCGATGTGGTCGCGGCCCGTGCGCAGGTCGTCGGTGCCCGTGCGGTCGGCGCCGCGGGCGACCCAGCGGTGGGCGAGAAACGTGCCGAGGTTGGCGTGGTAGCGGTACTCGTGCTCGGCAAGCTCCGCGGGCTTGTCGCCCGCCGCGGCGAGCCGGTCGAGTTGCGCGCGCTTCCGTGCCATCCACCCAATCGCCTCGTCGTGGCGGCCGAGGCGGTCGCAGGCGACGGCCGCGTCGTCATAGGCGCCCAGATTCCCGGGATCGCCTTCCACCAGCACCCCGACGCGGGCCAGGCGCATCTCGTAGTACAGGGGCGGATCGCGATCGAACCGGCCGGCGATGATGTCGATCACGCCCGGCACGCCCTTCGCCTCGTGACGCAGCGTGTCGGAGTCCCACAGGCACGCCGCGGCGGCGCTGGTCAGCGCCAGCACGGCGAGCGCGAACGGGATCGCGTGGAAGCGAGGAGTCGGCCGCCGGGACATCTGGCGCCCTTTCTGAGTTCCGGCCGAACGCCGGAGCGATGGGGCCTTGTACGCACCGGATGCGGGGCGGATGCGGGCGGGTGCGGGGCGGATGCGAGCGGTGTGGGCTTCGCCGGGCGCCCGGTTCTACTTCACGCCGACGACCATCGAATCCGGCCCGGCGAGGTGTTCGACCCGCGTGTTGGTGAAGCCGGCCTCGCGCATCCAGCCGGCGCAGTCGGCGCCGGTGTAGTCGAAGCCGCCCTCGGTCTCGATAAGCATGTTCAGGCTCATGAGCAGGCCGAAGGCGTTCTCCTTGCGGTCGTCGTCGATGAGCGCCTCGTAGACGATGAGGGCGCCGCCCTCGGGCAGCGCCTCGAAGCACTTCGCCAGCAGCGCCTTCTTCTGCTCCAGGTCCCAGTCGTGCAGGATGTGCCCCATCGCGTAGACATCCGCCGGCCGGAGCGGGTCTTTGAAGAAGTCGCCGGGGTGGAACTTCAGGCGGCTGGTAAGCTTGAAGCGGGCGATGTACTCGTCGAAAATGGGGCCGACGGCGGGAAGATCGAAATTGCCGCCGGTGATGTGCGGATGGGCGAGGGCGACCTGCACGGGCAGCGCGCCCTGGGCGCCACCGATATCGATGAACGTCTTGTGATCCTTCCACGGGAACTTCTGCGCGATCGCCATGGCCGCGCCCATGCTGATGCCCGTCATGCCGGCGAGGAACTGGCGCAGGCGATCGGGGTCGCTGTAGAGGGTTTCGAAGAGGCCGCCGCCGGACTTGATCTCGTTCTGCGGCCGGCCAGTCCGGAGCCCTTCGGTGAGCGATCCCCAGAAGCCGTACAGCCGGGCGTTCGCCATCTCGAGCATGCCGCCGATGTAGGAGGGTTTGTCGCGATCCAGGAAGAGGTCGGTCTGCGGCGTGTTGCGGTAGACGCCGCTTTCGCGCTCGAGCAACCCGAGGGCGACGAGGGCGTCGAGGAAGTCACGCCGAGCCCGGGGGTGCAGCCCGAGACTCGCGCCGAGTGTGTCCGCGTCGGCCGGCCCCCGGGCGAGGCGAGTGAACAGGCCGAGTTCGATGGCGGAGAGGAGGGTCTTGGAGGCCCAGAACCCCAGCGCGATCTGCATGATGGAGTCGGGGGTGGTCGGGGGCGAGACGGGGTTGGACGAGGTGGTCGGCGCCGTGGCTGTGTTTGTCATGGGCCGATTATTGCGTTCTCGCCAGCGGGCGCCACCAGCGCCAGCCACTCGAGATTCCCCGCGCGTCCCTTGCCCTTGCCGCCGCGGATGGGGCTCTGGGTGAGCCCGAGCAGGCGGGCGCCGAACTCATCCATGGCGTCGGCCGTGCGGCGCGCGATGCGCTCAGCGACATTGTCAGGGAGCACGCCGCGGTCGAGCAGGCCCTTCTCGTCCGCGGCGAGTTCGTAGTGCGGCTTGATGAGTGTGATGATGCGCCCGGCGCCGCCGGGTCTCAGCCAGCGCAGCGCTGCCGGAATCGCCTGGCGCTGCGGCGTCCAGCCCATATCGATGACGACGAGATCGACACGCTCGTCGGCCTCCGGCGGATCGATGCGCAGGGCGTTGGTGCGCTCCATGACGACTACGCGCGGATCGTTGCGCAGCATCCACGCCAGTTCACCGTACCCCGTGTCGATCGCGTGCACCTTCGCGGCGCCCGCCTGCAGCAGGCAGTCGGTGAAGCCGCCGACATTGCAGCCGAAGTCGGCGCAGATCAGGCCCGTGGGATCGACCGCAAAGGCG
>CAYMJK010000111.1:0-4169 GCA_964390535.1 uncultured Phycisphaeraceae bacterium
GCCGTGGGTACCGTTTTATTTTTTCGTTGCCCGCGCCCCTGTTGTCCAACCCCCCCCAGCGGCCCCACGGCTCACGCCAGGCCGTCGGCGGGCACATCCGGACCGAAGGCGAACTCGCCATCCTGCACGCGCCGGATTGCCTCGACGATGGCGTCGGCGCCGGCGGTCTTGCAGAGGTAGCCCCACGCGCCGCAGGCGAGGGCGCGATCGACCAGGTCGGCGCGGACGTACCCGCTGACGATGATCGTCCGCGTGTGCGGCCGGCTGCCGGCGAGTTCGGCCATGGCGTCGAACGGGTCGCGCCCCGGCATGTCCACATCGAGCAGGACGATGTCCGCCCGCTTCTCGATCGCCGTGGACGGCAGTTCGTCGGCCTCCGAGAGGAGGCCGACAACGGAAAGCCACTCCTCCCGCCGGAAGCGGCTGGCGAGGGCTTCGAGCACGAGCTTGTTGTCATCGACGCAGAGCACGCGCACGCGGGGGGCCGCAGTCATCCGGATGGCTCCTCACGTCCGGCGACGGCGGCTTCGGCGCCGGCGCATGCCTTCAGGAACTCTCCAAGCCGCTTTCGCAGCGCTCCGCCGCCTCCGGAGAGGGTAAACGTTCGCAGCCCTTCGGGCGCCTCGGAGCCCGGCTCGACATAGACCAGCACCTGGCGGTCCGGGCGCCCGGCCTCGAACGCCTCGGCGGCGCCCTCGAGGTCGTCAGACGGATCCGTGAGCCAGAGGGCGGCGCCGCCATGCGCAGGGGGCAGTTCGGGGGCGAGGTCGAACCCCGCCACGCGCAGCAGGCCGGCGGCAAACCCGTGGGCCCGCGACTCCCGCAGCGAGACGATCGCCAGCGGACGGTTCGCCGGCTCCCGGGGAGCGGCGGGGATCGCGAAGCTGAAGGTGGCGCCCTCGCCGGGCTTGGAGATGACCTCCACTTCGCCATCCTCGCGCTGCACGATGCCATGCACCAGGGCGAGGCCCAGGCCGGTGGAGATGCCCCGGCTCTTGGTGGTGTAGAAGGGGTCGAAGCAGCGCGAGCGAACCTCCTCGGTCATACCTGGGCCGTTGTCGGTGACGCCGATGCGCACGGCGGCGCCGCCCTTCTCCGCGGTCGCCCAGACGCGGATGACCCCGCCGGACCGGCCGCGCAGGGCCTCTCCGGCGTTCTGCACGAGGTTGAACACGGCCTGGGTGAGCAGGTGGCGGGCGATGCGCACGGGGGGAAGACTCTCGGCGGTGTCGAGCTCGAGCGTCACGCCTCGGGGGGCGGCGTTGCGGAAGATGGCGCTGGTCTCCGACCACCAGTCGTCCAGCGTCGTGGTGTCCTCCGGGGAGCTGTGGTCAGGATCGAGCGCGAGGAGTCTTAGCCCGCTGCAGAGCTTGCGAAGATAGCTGACGCAGGTGCTGATGCTCTCGATGTTCTCGCGGGCGTGCTCGGGAAGTTCCTCCGGGCGGAGAGCGTCCAGCCGGGCCATGATCGGCAGCAGGAGATTGCCCATGTCATGCCCGAGGCCGGCGCAGAGCGTGCCGATAGCGGCCATGCGCTCGGCGAGGTGGAGCTGGCGCTGGCTCTGCTCCAGTTCCTTCGTGCGCTCGCGGGCCTCCTCCGTCTTGCGGTGCAGTTCGACGAAGACGGAGACCTTCGCGCGGAGCACCTCGGGCTCGATGGGGGCGAAGATGTAATCGACGGCGCCGAGGGAGTAGCCGCGCCGGGCGTCGATCTCGTCGATGTTCACGGCGGAGACGAAGATGATCGGCGTGTGGGCGGAGCGGTCGCGGGCGCGGATCAGCCGGGCGGTCTCGAAGCCGTCGATGTCCGGCATGCGGACATCGAGGAGAATGGTGGCGAAGTCGCGGTCCAGCAACTGGCGCAGGGCCTCGCGCCCGGAGACGGCCTTGACGAGGTTCTGGCCCAGGGGGGCCAGCGCCGTCTCGATGGCCAGCAGCTTGCCGGCGTTGTCATCGACAACCAGTATGTCGACCGGCTTGTTGGGTGTTGCTTCCATGAGTCCCGCGGTTTCCTCTCACTGCACGGCCGCGGCGGCCTGCGGCCATCAAACGGTAGCGGCCCCTTCGCTCTCCGGCGCCGGGGCGGCCAGAACCCAGGCGCACAGCACCGAGAGCAGTTCGTCCGGGGCCACCGGCTTGGGAATGTAATCGGATGCCCCGGCCTCGATGCACTTCTCCCGGTCGCCCTTCATGGCGCGGGCCGTGAGGGCCACGATGGGCAGCCGCTCGAACTGCTTGATCCCGCGGATCTCCCGCATCGCCTGGAACCCGTCCATGTCCGGCATCATGACATCCATCAGCACCAGGTCGATGTTCTCGGTCTCGCCGAGCATCACGATCGCCGATCGGCCGTTGTCGGCGTGAAGCACGTCGATGCCATAGCGCTCCAGCAGGCTGGTGAGGGCGAAGATGTTGCGCACATCGTCGTCCACCACGAGCACGCGCTTCCCGGCGAGCTGCTTCAGATCCTCCGGCGCGGCCTTGCGCTGTGGCGTCCGGGCCGAGGGCGCAACCAGGATCGGCGGATTCAGCAGGGCGGCGATCTGTTCGCGCAGGCGCGCGGGATCGTGCACCGCCTGCACCCCCAGCCCGCTCCCGGCAGCCTCCAACTCCGTCCGGGCCCGCTTGCCGAGCGGAGAAGTGGTGTACACCAGCACCGGCAGGCCGGCGAGGCGGCTGTCCTGGGCCATCTTCGCCAGCATCTCGGTCGCGGGCATGTCCGGGAGCTGCACCGGCATCACGACGCAGTCGGCGCCGTGGGCGGCCAGCGCCTCCATGCCCTCCGATCCGCTGCGGAAGCTTGCCACCGCCGCCTCCGGCTCCACCAGCGGATCCGGCAGGCCGTCCTCCCCGGCGCCGAGCACGACCACCCGCCGGCCCCCACCCCCGTGGCGGATCTGCCGCAGAAGCTGGCGCAGCGCGAGTGTGTCCACCGGCTTGAGCCAGTACGAGGAGGCGCCGAGCTTCACGATGTCCTCCACGCCCTCGCTGGAGCCGGAGATGACGTGCACGGCCATGTCCCGCGTCTCCGCGTTGCGCCGTAGCGCACGGAGCACCTCGGCCCCGGACATGTCCGGCAGGCGCAGGTCCAGCGTCGCCGCGGCGGGGCGGAAGCGGCGGGCGAGGGCGAGCGCGGCGTCGCCGCGGGAGGCGACCACGACCTTGAGCCCGGCCTCGTGAGCCATGTCCAGCAGGATGCGGGCGAAGCCCGTCTCGTTCTCGACGATCATGAGCACGCGGTCACCGGTCTCGATGTTGCCCACATCGTCGGTCAGGTCGTAGGCGACGCGGGCCGAGGCGGGGGTCTGCCCGGGCCGCTCGGCCTCCGGGAGCAGCCGCACCGGCAACGCGCGCACGCGGGCGGCCAGCGAGGGGTGCTGGTCGGGCAGGTACAGGGTGAACGAGGAGCCCACGCCCTCGTCGCTCTGCAGCGTGATCTCGCCGCCCAGCAGCCGGGCGATCTCGCGGCTGATGGAGAGGCCCAGGCCCGTGCCGCCGTACTTGCGGGCGGTCGAGCCGTCGGCCTGCTGGAACGCCTCGAAAATGATGCGCTGCTTGTCGGGCGGGATGCCGATGCCGGTGTCGCTGACCGTGATCGCCACCACGCTCTCGGCCTCGTCGAGGCTCGTGTGGCCGTCGCTCCAGCCCGACTCGGCACGGGTGATCGCGAGGGCGACGCGCCCGCGCTGGGTGAACTTGAAGGCGTTGGAGAGCAGGTTCTTGACGACCTGCCGCAGCCGCTTGGAGTCGGTGGCGAGCAGGGGGGGCAACTCATCGGAAAGCTCGATGTCGAAGTTGATGCCCTTGTCGTCGGCGACGTGATGGAACGTGCGGTCGACGAACTCGCGCAGGTCGCTGAAGAGCACCTCGTCGATCTCGATCGTCACCGTGCCCGACTCGATCTTCGACAGATCGAGGATGTCGTTGATGAGGCCCATGAGATCCGTGCCGGCGGAGTGAATCGTGCGGGCGAACTTCACCTGGCGGCCGCTCAGGTTGCCCTCCGGGTTCTCCGCGAGCTGATGGGAAAGGATGAGCAGCGAGTTGAGCGGCGTGCGCAGCTCGTGCGACATGTTCGCGAGGAACTCGCTCTTGTACTTCGAGGTCAGGGCCAGCTGCCGCGCCTTTTCCTCGAGCTGCCGCTTGGCCGATTCGACCTCGCGGTTCTTC
>CAYMJK010000112.1:0-4602 GCA_964390535.1 uncultured Phycisphaeraceae bacterium
AGCGGCGGCGGCGAGTCGGTCAACGAGCCCGAGCACGCGGCGATCGAGGCCCGCCGCGACGCCATCGGCCGCACGCTCGATCAGTTGATCGGGATGTTCGGCTCCGCCGACGTCAAGGCTCGGCGCATCGAGGACCTGATCGAGGAGTTCAGCGCCCTGATCGCGCTGCGGCAGGATCAGATCTCCGATCTGCTCGAGCGGCTCATCTCGACCCGCGACCGTATCCGGCAACTCGTGGACGCCATGGTCGCCATCGACGACCCGCTTGCCGGCCCGCGACTCGCCAGCATGCGGGCCACGCTGACGATGTGCGACCAGTTGATCGCGAAGATCGCCGGCTTCGAATCCGACTTCGCCGGCTTCGACATGTCGCTGGACGGGATCGAGGGCCGCTTCGACAGCCTCGAGGGTGTCTTCGATGAGACGACCTTCGACGAGCTGTGCGACCTGCTCGACGAGCTCATCGCCCTCGAGCCCATGCTCAAGGACCCGATGATCCTCGCGATGATGCAGGAGGTCGCGATCGCCGACGGCGCCAAACGCATCGATGTCGATCGCGGGGTTGCCGTCAACCTCAACCCGGCGACGCAGGATGCCGAGGCCATCTACGCCTCCCCCGACGCGACGCCCCGCCCGGTCCGGCAGGAGCTGATGCTCTCCGAGGCCGACCTGGAGATCCTCGAGCGGATGGCGATCCACGCCCGCGACCTGCGCCAGGCCGAGCGCACCGGCGCCACCTCCGGCCGCGGCCTGTTCAACGATGTCCCGGGCGATCGCATCCGCAGCGTGACGGCGCTCGACTACGAGATCGCCAAGACCCGCTTCGATGTGCGCGGCGTGCGCGCCGCCCTGACGCAGTATCGCGAGATCTTCCTCGCCGCCGAGGAGAACCCGGATGCCGCCGCGGAGCGCCAGCAGCAGATCCGCGACCAGCTCCAGGCGCAGATGCTGGCGTACATCGAGCAGAGCGACGCCCTGGAGCCCGATGCCGTCGAGCATCGCCAGTTCATCCGCGAGCACGCCCCGGCCCTCGACGAGGACCTGCGCAACCTCCGGGGCCTCCTGGCGCATCTCGGCCAGATCGGCATGACGCAGCGCGAGGCGGAGTTCAGCCGCCGCGCTGTGCTCGACCTCGTGCGGCCGACCTCGGAGATGACCGCCGGGTATCTGGAAGCCCTCATCACCGCCGCCCCGCCCCCGGCGCCTGCCGCGCCGGAGGCCGAGCCCGCGGCGCCCGAACCGGCCGCCTCGGAAGTGGAGGTCTCGGCGCGGTAACAGAGCGGCGCTCAGGCCGGCGCCTGGCCGGCGTCGCGACAGTCTTGCGAGACGTGCATCACACGTGCAGCCCCGGCGCGCCGCCCTGGCGCCGGGCCTGTTCGTAGCGGTGAAGCGCCGCCTCGATGATCGGCTGGGCGGCCGCGGCCGGCTGGATCTCGTCCACCGCCACCTGCTTGCCCTCCAGCGCCTTGTAGTCCTCGAAGAAGCGGCGCAGCATGCGGAACGTGTGGCGCGGGAAGTCGCTCGCCTCGCGATAGTCAGCGAACTGCGGGTCGTTGACCAGCGTGGCGATGATCTTGTGATCCGCCTGCCCGTCATCCACCATCGTCATCAAGCCGATGGCCCGGGCGTCGCAGACGCACAGGGGCGGCGCCGGCTCGGCGCAGAACACCAGGGCGTCCAGCGGATCGCCATCCTCCGCCAGCGTCTGCGGGATGAACCCGTAGTTCGCCGGGTAGTGCACCGACGAGTGCAGCACCCGGTCCAGCCGGATCAGCCCGCTGACCTTGTCCAGTTCGTACTTGTTGCTGGCGCCGCGCGGAATCTCCACCACCACCCGGAAATGCCCGGGCAAGGGAAGGCGGCCAATCCCGGGAGTGAGATCATGCCAAGGATGAAGCATCGCAGATTCTATGAGCGCCAGGCGCCTCCGCCTCTCCCCCACTCCCCCACCCTGGAGGGGTCGCGGCCGCTGGCACTCATCCGACTGCTGGGCGCCCGCTCAGCGCATCAGGCGCAGCCCGCGGCAAACTCGTTTTGAAACGTCAGAAAGTCGAAGAAGTCGAGGACGCCATCGCCGGTGAAGTCGGCCCGCAGCTCGCCCGCCGCGAACAGGTTCTGGAAGGCGAGGAAGTCGAAAAAGCTGAGTTCGCCGTCGCCATCGAGGTCGGCGCGGCAGCCGCCGTCCTCGGGCCGGTGGACAACCAGCGTCGAGAGGTCGTCGCCGACGAGGTCGCGCCCGGCGGCCCATGTCTCGCAGCGGGCGCCCGGCGGCGCCGAGATGCCCGCCAGCGCCGGTCCGCGGACCGACGGGAAGGTCTCCACCACGGTCCAGCGCTCGCCATCCCAGCGCATGATGCCGGCGCCCACGGCAAGCACATCGTCGCTGGCGAACGCGTGGAAGTCGAACACGGTGCCGGGAACCGGAACCTGCGTCCAGTTCGAGCCGTCCCAATGCATGGCGAGGCCGTGATAGCCTGAGCCATCGAAATACTCGCCGCCCGCCCACACATCGTCCGGCGCGATCGCCACCACGGCGTCCAGGCTGTGCCACACTCCCACCACCGGCCCGGGGCGGTGCTCCCAGTCATCGCCATCCCAGTGCAGAATCTGCGAGTCGGTCAGGATCGGGTCGCCATCGCCGGCGGCTCCCACGGCCCAGATGTCATCGGCGGCCAGCGCTGAGATCGCCCGCAGGCCGTCGCCGGTTCCAAAGCTGGAAGGGGCGGTGGAGGTGTTCACCCGCGGCGTGGGGATGTGCTCGAAGCTCGAGCCGTTCCAGCGCATGGCGAGCGACGGCTGGGGCCGCGGCGTGGGGAAGCCCTCGCCGACGAACCAGATGTTGTCCGGCGCCAGAATCTGCAGGTCCAGGAAGCGCTCGCCCGAACCGCCGAGGCCGAGGGGGGGACATCGACGTGCTCCCACTGGCTTCCATCCCAGCGAAGCGCCAGCGGGTGCGTGCCCCAGAACCCTTGCGAGTCGGCATGCTGCTGGTCGCCGGCGGCCCAGAGTTCGCCGCCGCGGGCATCCACGGCCCAGAGGTGGCCGTGGCCGAGCGTGCTGCGCAGCGGGATGTCATGAAAGCTCCACTCCGCCCCATCCCAGCGCATGGAGAACTGGATGATGCGGGTCCCGCTCCAGTAGTCGCCCACCGCCCACACCTCGGTGGGACTGATGGCGACGATGTCGCGAAGGATGGCGGTCTGGGCGCCGGCGGGGTCGGGCGTATCGACGACCTCCCAAGGTGGGCAGGTCTGGCCGGCGGCGCCGGCGCACAGGCCACCAATGGCCACTGCCGCGGCGGGGGCAAACCACGAACGCAAGGCAAAGCGAACGTTGGTGGACATTTCCAAGTACTCCTTAGGGAGGCGTTCGCCTCTCCAAATCATGCGGCAAGAGTGGCGCCAGGTGAACATGGGCGGAGTGCGCCTGCCGCGGCGCGCGCACGGTGGCGCCGGGTCGCCACAAGCCGCCCTCCTCACGCCATCGACAGCGCCTCGCTCGTCAGCGGGGGTAGGCCGGCCGGCGCCGTTATCCCGCTGGCCCGCGCGATCGCCGCGGCAGCCTCGCGGGTGACGAACCGGCCGGCCGTCGTCGTGAAGCCCTCGTTAGCCGCGAGCCAGTCGGCCAGTTCCGGCGTGATCTCCTCCAGCCGGATCCCCGCCCGCGCCATCGCCTCTCCGTGGCAGGCCCCTTCCACCACCAGCCCCGTCCGCGGATCCCGGATCGCGGCGGCGGCGATCCGCTCCCCGGGAAGCGGCTGGTCGCCGGCCTCCGGCGTCCGCGGCCGGTGGGCGGGGATGCGGGCGGACGGCGGGGGCGCCAGCAAGGGGAGGGCGCCGAGGCGGCTGGCGGGTCCGGAGTGGCTGGCAAACGCTGTCATACACACTCAGCGCAGGATTCGCCCGGCACTCTACTCGTGGATGCAGTTTTTCTCCGAGTCGGCGCCACCATGGGCACGCCGCGGCGCCCCCCGCGCCCGAACACCGAACCCCGCCCTACTGCCGGGTTCCGCCGGCCGGCCCCCCGCAGAATCGGCGTCGGCCCATTGGCGGATCCGGCAGCACGGCCGTGGTGTTTGCCAGCGCGAATGCTCCGCCAGGCGGACGGCTCAAACCGCGGCTGTCCAGACGCTCCCGATGGGCGTGGCGACAAGGCGATCCCCGAACGAGAGAGTCTCGGCTCCGCCATAGAGGACAATGCCGCGGACGAACCGATCTCCTGAGAGCCTGCGGAGTTCCTCAATGCCTCGAAAGTCGTCCCTGGTGACGGCTCCCGAGGCTTTGACTTCTATCCCGACGACGTCCGCGCTCGGGTTCTCGAGCACGAAATCCACTTCCTTGCCGGCGTGCGTGCGGAAGTGCAGCAGGCGCGCGCGAACCTTCGACCACCCCAGCTGTTTGGTCAATTCCATCGCGACCAGGCTCTCGAGCAACGGCCCGACGACGGGATGGGCGGAGGGTACCTCATCCAGACCGAGTAGCGAGCAGGCCAGCCCGGTATCGATGAGGTGCGCTCGTGGCGACTTCACCAGGCGCAGGCCGAGATTCACAGACCACGGCTCGATCAATCGGACCAGGAACGTCATCTCCAGCAAGGCGAAGT
>CAYMJK010000113.1:0-2735 GCA_964390535.1 uncultured Phycisphaeraceae bacterium
GCCGCTGCATCGGCGCCCCGATCCCATTGCCATTCTCTCACGAGATCAACCGGAAGCACATCGGATACCGGTAGTACTGCCCCCGGCTCCCCGCGACCGACGCCATGATCCCCGCGATCAGCATCACGATCGGGATCGCCAGCAGCACCAGCACCCCCAGCCCGCACGCCGCCACCAGCAGCGCCCCGAGCACCCCCCAGATCAACACCGAGATCTGAAAGTTCAGCGCCTCCCGCGCGTGGTCCGCCACGAAGTCGGACCGGTCGCGCTGGCTCAGCCAGATCACCAGCGGCACGAGGAACTGCGCCAGCCCCCCGCTCAGCGCCGCGGCAATGAGCGCCCCCAGGTGGGTCCACATCGCCCACGTCCGCTCCCACGGCTCCAGACTGGCGTCGACAAAGCTGCTGCTCGGCATGGCGCTGACTATCCCCATCGGCCACCTCCCGGGGCCCGCCTCCAGACCCGGCCCCTCCCCCGCTGGTTCGGCGCCGGCCCCCCCGGATTTCATGCGGCAACGCCGCGACCGGCGCCCTCCTATGAACTATGCCACGACGCCGCCAGGCGCCTGAACCAATAGGGGAGGCTCAAGGAGACCCGCAGCATGAACCCGCTTCTCACCGCCGGCCTCGCCGCGACCCTCGCCGCCGGCGCTGCCGCACAGAACGCCGCCCCGCAGAACCAGAACCCCCAGCGCTCCCAGGCCCCGCGCCAAGTCGCCGGCGTAGACCTGATCCCTCGCGAGGACCTCTTCGGCAATCCAGAGCGGACCACCGTCCGCATCAGCCCCGATGGCGACCAGCTCTCCTGGCTGGCGCCCGTCGGCGGCGTGCTCAACATCTGGGTCGGCCCCGTCGGCGCCGTGGACGAGGCCCGCCCCGTCACCAGCGACAGCAGCCGCGGCATCCGCCAGTATCAGTGGGCGCCCGATGCCCGCCACATCCTCTACCTGCAGGACCGCGGCGGGGACGAGAACTGGCGCATCTACTCCGTCGATCTCGAAACCGGCGAGGAGATCTGCCTCACGCCGCAGGAGGGCGTGCAGGCCCGCATCCAGCACGTCAGCCACACCCGCCCCGGCGAGATCCTCATCGGCATCAACGACCGCGACCCGCGCCTGCACGACATCCAGAAGGTGGACATCGACACCGGCGAAAGCGAGATGGTCGAGGAGAACGACGGGTACATCGGCTACATCACCGACGACCAGTTCGATGTCCGCCAGGCCATCAGCTTTCAGCCCGACGGCGCCATGGCCATCCTGGAGCGCGGCGCCGATGGCGAGTGGACCACGGCCGAGACCATCGGCCCGGAAGACTCCATCACCACGACCACCCTCGGCTACAACCACGCCGGCGACACCCAGTACATGATCGACAGCCGCGGCCGCAACACCGCCGCCCTCTTCTCGATCGACACCGAAACCGGCGGGAAGACCCTGCTCTTCGCGGACCCCAAGGCCGATGTGGGCGGCGTCATGACCCACCCCACCAAGGGAACGCCACAGGCCGTCAGCGTCAACTACCGCCGGCAGAAGTGGCACATCCTCGACGATCGCATCCGCGAGGACCTCGAGCGGCTGAAGCAGGCCCACCCCGGCGAGTTCGACATCACCAGCCGCACGCTCGACGATTCCAGGTGGATCGTCGCCTACACCCCCGATGATGGCCCAGTGCGCTATTACCTCTACGAGCGGCCCGCCGGCGCCACGACCTTCCTGTTCACCAACCGCCCCGCGCTGGAGGATGCCCCACTCGCGTCAATGCGTGATGTCGTCATCCCCAGCCGCGACGGGCTCGACCTCGTCAGCTACCTCACGCTCCCGCGCGCCAGCGATGCCGATGGCGACCCTGATGACATGACCCCGGACCAGCCGCTCCCGATGGTGCTGCTCGTCCACGGCGGCCCCTGGGCCCGTGACACCTGGGGGTACAACTCCGTCCACCAGTGGCTCGCCAACCGCGGCTACGCCGTGCTTAGCGTCAACTTCCGCGGCTCCACCGGCTTCGGCAAGGACTTCATCAACGCCGCCAACCGCGAGTGGGGCGCGAAGATGCACGACGACCTGCTGGATGCCGTCGCCTGGGCGGTGGAGCGCGGGATCGCCGCCGAGGATCAGATCGCCATCATGGGTGGCAGCTACGGCGGGTATGCCACGCTCTGGGGCCTTGCCGCGACGCCCGAGGTCTTCGCCTGCGGCGTGGACATCGTCGGCCCGAGCAACCTGATCACGCTCGCCGAGAACATCCCGCCCTACTGGGCGCCGTTTGCCCCGGTGCTGACGCAGCGCATGGGCGACTGGACCACCGCGGAGGGGCGCAGCTTCCTCACCAGCCGCAGCCCGCTCACGCTCGTTGACCAGATCGCAAAGCCACTGCTCATCGGCCAGGGCGCCAACGACCCGCGCGTGAAGCAGCAGGAGGCCGACCAGATCGTCCATGCGATGCAGGCGAAGGAGATCCCCGTCACCTACGTGCTGTACCCGGATGAGGGCCACGGCTTCGCCCGCCCGGAGAACACCATGAGCTTCTTTGCCGTCACCGAGGCCTTCCTCGCCGAGCACCTCGGCGGCCGCTACGAGCCCGTCGGCGACGATTTCGAAGGCGCCAGCATCCAGGTCCCGCAGGGCGCCGGCCTCGTGCCGGGGCTCCGCGAGGCGCTGAACTGACCGGAAGGGCAGGCTCTATCATCGCGCGTGACCGACTCCCCCACTCCCCCCACCCCTCCCTCCACACCCG
>CAYMJK010000114.1:0-4422 GCA_964390535.1 uncultured Phycisphaeraceae bacterium
GGCGTCGCTCGCCGCATCCAGCGCATCATCCAGCGCCGGCGTCAGCCGCCACAGCGTGCGCCCCAGCAGCGCGAGCGACGCCGGCGGCGCCTCCTCGGGCAGCAGCGCCAGCGCGTACCGGCGCAGCGCGATCTCAGCCGCACTGGCCGGATCCGCCGCAGCAGCCTCGCCCGCCCCGGTCAACTCCTCTAGTTCGTCTGCCAGATCCTGGCGCGCCATCGCGACACTCGACCACGCCCCTTCCGGCGTCTCGGTCGGCCGGATGTCCAGGCTCTGCGCCACCGCCGGCGCCGGCGCCAGCGCGCCGAGGGCGCCGACAACGCCCGCGAGCGCAGCGCCCGGCAGCGCGCTGCGCCGCCTGCGCGCGCAGCGACGACCGGCGCTACCGCCTCGCGCTCCGCCCCGCCATCTCCAGCGCCCGCTCATACACACGCTCCAGCTCTGCCACCATACGCCCGGCGTCGAACATTTCGCGGCAGATCTCGCGCCCCCGCTCCGCCATCGCCCGCCGCTCGGCCTCGTGCTCGGCCATCCAGCAGATGGACTCCCGCAGCTTCTCGATGTTCCCGGGCGGCGCCAGAAGCCCCGTCTGCCCGTCCAGGCACGCCTCGCGCGTGCCATCCACGTCATACGCCACCACCGGCACGCCGCACAGCAGCGCCTGCGGCACGGTCCGCGGCAACCCCTCGCGGTAGCTCGGATGCGCCAGCACATCCATCGCCCGGATCATCGACGCCACCCGCTGCGGCGGGACGAGCCCGGTGGTGATGACCTGCGACGCCAGCCCAAGGTCGGCCGCGCGCTGCAGCAGGCGATCTCGCCACCAGCCGTCGCCGACCCACAGCAGCTTCCACCCGGGCCGGGCTCGCAGCTCGGCGCCGAGGGCGTCCAGCAGATCGTCGTGACCCTTGTGCTCGGCGAGGCGGGCGACGGTCCCGATGACGAAGTCGTCCTCGGCCAGGCCAAGCTCGGCCCGGGCATCCGCGCGCGACTCGCCGGGCGCCGCCACGAGGAACGCGTCGACCTCCATCCCGCTGCGCACGGTGACATACTGCGCCGGCCGGCCGATGCCGCGAGCGAGATACTGCTCGGTCATGGCGTCGGCCACGCTGACAATGTGGTGGCACCGCCGGGCCGCGTGCCGCTCGGCGGTGGTGTACAGCCGGTTCTTCGCCCGCAGGAGCGCCCGCTGCGGCGGTCCGCCCTCGATCGGCATGAACGGCGGGCCGTGGATGGTGTGGACGACGCCCGGCCGGCGCCCGGCCGGCGCGGCCCACCCGGCGCTGCGCCCGAGCACACCCGCCTTGGACGAGTGCGTATGCACGATGTCCGGATCGACGCCCCTGATGAGCGCGCGCAGTTGCCGCCGGGCGCGAGCGTCGCGCTGCGGGGAAACCTGTCGTACCAGATCCGGAACCTCGTGCGTGGTGATGGCGCTTCCATCTGGCCCGCGGAAGTCGCGCGCCCGGTCGAGCAGCGAGCCTTCGGGGCCGTAGATCGGGCCGAACGCCAGGTGGACATCATGCCCGAGCCGGCTCTGCCCCTCGCACGACAGCACCGCGTTCTCCTGGCTCCCGCCGAGGATGAGCCGCGTCGAGATGTGGAGGATGCGCATGAGACTTCCCGTGTCCGCTCGCTCCGCGCTACGGTCGTGCCACCGATGCCGGCCCTGCGACATCGGCGCCTCCCCCCGCGCCCCCCGCCGCCTCTCGCGCCACCTCGATCGCCGCGGCAAGCTCTTCGGCCCGGCGCGAGCCGATCAGGTATCGCCTCGAGCCGGCAACCACGCGCACCCCTTCGTTGCCGGAGACGTTGAGGATGCGCCCGTACTTGCGGCTGCCGCGGATGCCCCACCCGCCGCACTCCGCGATCGGGTGGTACCGAACCGCCTCGAGCTCGTCGATCTCGCGGATCGGCACGCGCCGGCCGTACAGGGGGCGCATGGAGATGACCAGTTCCCGCTCCGTCACCTCCGTCCGCAGCGAGACGAGCAGCAGCGACATGGGCACGATGATGACCAGACCAATCATGATCGCCAGCGGGGCGCTCAGACTGCCGCCCGTCCCCACGCCCCAGATGACCCCCGCCCCGGCGACCGTCGTCAGCGGCACGACGAGCCTCGCCACCATGTTCTGGTGGAACGGCTGGACCTCGCGGAAGATCGCCTCGTCTGTCACGGCGGAGGATATCGGCCGCGGCCGGCCTGCGGCTGGCCGGCTGGCCCGCCGCGGATACGATGATCCGATGAGGCAGGACAAGCCACTGATGCGGTCGCTGGGGGAGTTCGTCGGGCACATCGCCCGAGCCGTGAAGACCGACCCCGGCGCCCGCGGCGACGCCCCCGCCTCACGGCGCGAGGTCCGGCGGGAGGTGGAGGAGCGTCCGGGCGAGGTGGACGGGCGCAAGGTGACGCTGCGGCGGACAATCATCGAGGAGGTTCGCTTCGACGATGCGCCGTATGCGGAGCATCGCGAACCGCGCGCGCCGCAGGAGCCCGGCGCCCGTTGAGCGCGGCGGCAGCGTCACGCCGCGACCGGAACCTCGGCGTCGTCCACACGGTGGATGTCAGCGCCGGCAGCGCGGAGGCGCTCTTCGAGGCGCTCGTAGCCGCGGTCGAGGTGGTACACCCGGCTGATGGTCGTCCGCCCCTCCGCGGCGAGCCCCGCCAAGACCAGGCTGGCGCTGGCGCGGAGGTCGCTGGCCATGACCGGCGCCCCCACGAGTCGCTTGACGCCGCTGACGACGACCGTCGAGCCCTGGCGCAGGACGCGAGCGCCCATCCGCTGCAGCTCGGCGACGTGCAGGAATCGCTCCGGGAAGATCTTCTCAGTGATGACGCTGTTGCCGTCGGCGAGCGTGAGCAGGGCCATGAGCTGGGCCTGAATGTCGGTGGGGAAGCCGGGGTGCGGCTGCGTGGTCACCTCGACGGGCTGAAGGCGGCGCGGCGCGGTGACCCGAACGGTGGCGCGCAGCGGATCGTCGCCCGCCATCCCGGCGAAGCTGACGCCGACCGCCTCGAGGCGGTCGGTCACGGCCATGAGGGCATCCAGCGGGCAGTTCTCGATGGTCAGGTCGCCGCCGGTGATCGCGGCAGCGCACATGAAGGTGCCGGCCTCGATGCGGTCGGCCATGACGCGGTGACGGGCGCCGCTGAGCGACTCGACGCCCTCGATGGTGATGCGCGGCGTCCCGGCGCCGGTGACGCGGGCCCCCATGGCGCAGAGCAGGGCGGCGAGATCGACGATCTCGGGCTCGCAGGCGGCCGACTCGATGATGGTCACGCCCTCGGCGAGGGTGGCGGCGCTCATGATGTTGGCCGTGCCCAGGACCGTGGAGCCGAAGGGGCCCCCGAGGAAGATCCGGGCGCCGCGGAGCCGGCCGCCGGGGGCCCGCGCGATGACATCCCCCTGGCTGAGGGTGATGTCGGCGCCCAGGGCCTGCAGGCCGCGGAGGTGGAGGTCGATGGGGCGCTGCCCGATGGCGCAGCCGCCGGGCATGCTTATCCGCGCGCTGCCGCGCCGGGCGAGCATGGGACCAAGGGCACAGACGCTGGCCCGCATGGTCTTGACGATGTCGTATCGGGCGTGGCTGGGGGCATGGTCGACGACCTCGAGGGTGATCTGACGGGTGCCGCGCCGCCCCTCGGCGAACTCGCCGACGACGCCGAGCTCGCTGAGGAGACGGCGCATGTTGCGGATGTCGGCAAGGTCCGGTATGTCCTCAATGATGACCGGCTCATCGGTGAGCAGGGCCGCGGCCATGAGGGGAAGGGCGGCGTTCTTGGATCCCTGGGCCCGGATGGATCCGGCCAGCCGAGCGCCACCATCGATTACGAACGCGTCCATGCGTCATCTCCCGGACTTTACCTGAGACTTGATCGGCTTCCGTGCCGCGGCGCGCTCATCGTACGGGAAGGTTTCGCGCAGGGCGCAGCCCCCGCGCTACCGACAGGACCGGGCAGCCATCTTCCAAACCGAGAGATCGATCGCCGGTCGTCTCGAGAGATCCGGCGGGCGACCGCCCGCCCTGTCCACACGGCGCCTCACTCGCCGCGGGGCGACCTCACCCCGATGGGCCGGAGGGCGACTCCTCCCGCGCCGCCCCCGCGTCCCGCACGCGCAAGGCCTGCGGCTGCCACGAGCCTGGCTGAGACCCGGGCAGGGGCTGGGCGGAGCGGGGGGGCGGGGGCCCCGAGAAAGGTCGTCAACGTGAAAGCGACCCCAGCGCGTGGGGCCGCCATCGAGCGCTGGAGCGGGGCCAAGGAGCTGAATCCGTACACGACCGTCGCTACGGACAGCCCGCCGCAAAGGCATTCTGGAAGCAGAGGAAGTCGAAGAAGTCGAGGGTGGTCGACCCGTCGCAGTCAGCGCCGGGGCCCCCTGCGGCGAAGCGGTTCTGGAAGCAGAGGAAGTCTGTGAAATC
>CAYMJK010000115.1:0-2901 GCA_964390535.1 uncultured Phycisphaeraceae bacterium
TTTGGCCGCATAGCCGTTGCCGCGGGAGGAGGTATGGGGGAGGGCGCCGGCCTCCCCGTATTCGGCGTCGGTAGCCGCGCCCCGCGGGGCCGCCTTCGGCAGCCTACGGGCAACCCGCGGCAAACTCGTTCTGAAACGCGAGGAAGTCAAAAAACGTCAACTCCCCGTCCCCATCAAAGTCCGCGCGCAGGTCGCCGCTCGCGAACAGGTTCTGGAACGCCAGGAAGTCGAAGAACGTCAACTCTCCATCCCCATCCAGATCCGCGCGGCAGCGATCGGTCCGGTACGCCCGCACATCCGTCCCGATCCCGCACACGATCAGCGTCCCATCATGACCGATCGCCGGCGCCCCGATGTTGATGTTCCGAACCGCGACATCCCACCGCGGCGCCAGGTCGGCATCAAACGAATAGAAGCGGCCATCGTCGAACGACCCGTTGGAGAAGAAGATCCGCCCGTCGCGGTCCGCCGCCATCCGCGGGCTCAGGAAGTCGGCCTCGACGGAGATCGATTCATCCAGCAGTTCTCCCGTTGCCCCATCGCGCCGCTCGATCGTGAGGCCCGGGCCGATCATGTACACGCTGCCATCCGGCCCCACGCAGAACTCGCTGGTGGTGGTCCAGCCCGCCGGCTGGTTCCACAGTTCCGTGATCGCGCTGCCCGAATCCTCGAACGCGAAGAAGAAGTCCACCGCCGGGTTGTTCTGCGTGCGGCTCAGAAAGATCCGCCCCTCCGGCCCGACCATCGGCGTGTTCTGAAGCGTGAAGCCCGCCATCACGGGGCTCTCGTACTCCAGCTCGCCCGTCAGCATGTTCAGGCGCCTGATGATGTGCCCCCCCGGCGCGGCGTCGGCGATGTAGATGGCCTCGTCCGATCGCGCTGCCCCGCAACTGCTGCTCACCGAGCACGTGCGCTCGACCTGCCACACCGTCTCACCCGTATCGAAGTCGATCTGCGTCACATTCCGGAAGTCGCCGATGATGAGGTCGCCATCCGGCGCGAACACCACGCCGTCATAGGCGCCCGCGCTCATCTCATCGTCGCTGATCCATACCGTGTCGCCCGTCGCCTGGTCCAGGGCGTACACCGGCGCAAACGAAGTCGATCCGTTGCCGCCGCGGCAGGCGAACACCAGGCCGCCGGTGGCGCCCGCGATCCACGTCGTCCAGTCGTCCGTCTCGAACGGGATGTCCCGCCGCCACAGCTCGTCGCCCGTTTCTAGGTCCATCGCGATCACCGGCGATTCGTCGCTGCCCGGCTCGGGCGGAAACCCGCTCTGGCGCACAACGAATATCCGGTCGCCCTCGATCACCGGCTGCCACGCGATGATCGAATTGGCCCCGCCGCGCCACAGTTCCTCCGCGCCGTCCGGCCCCATCGCATCGGTCAGCCCGTTGCGTCCGGCGTTGCCCCCGGAGTTGGTCCAGTCCTGTGCGGCAGCGCAGGGCGCCAGCGCCCCGACAGCCGCCCCGATTGCGGTCATGATCTTCAGCATCGACATCGCTCTCTCCTCGCTCGCGCGCCCTTCTCCTGGGGCCGTGGGGCCGCCGGGGCCCGCTTGGCTGGTACCGCGGCCGGATCCGCATGTACCTTAGCCAGGACGGGCTGGCCGAGCCTCGCCCGCCGCCTGCATCCGTGCCACTGACCTGCTCTGAGGTCAGTGCCGAGCCACCTTGCCACCGGCGCGCGCACAAACCGCGCCGATTGACCACGTTTGCGCGCCGTTTCGTGGTCATTCGCCTCCACCCCCTTGCATCCCGCACAAACCCCGGGCACAATCGCCCCGTGCCCGACCACGCGCACATCCCGGACAGCGCCCCACCCGACCTCACGCCTTTCGAGCTCGATGTCGCGCTCCTCACTCTCTCCACCAGTGCCACTGACGGCTGCCGTCAGTGCGCCGAAAGCCTCGCAGCCGCCCTCGACATCGAGCCCGCCCACTTCCTCCACGTCCTCGCCCGCCCCCACGTCGCCGCCTTCATCCACGCCGCAGTCGCCCTCGAGCGATTCCGCGCCGATCTCGCCGCGAGCCGCGCTCACGCCGAAGCCCTCGAAGCCCTCGCCACCGTCGCCCGCAACCGCGACAACGACATCCAGAAACGCGCCCGCGCTGCAACTGCAATCCTCCGGTCAATAGGCGCCGCTCGCTCCACCCGTGCCACTGACCGCTGCTCTGAGCGGTCGGTGTCCCCCTCGGCCCCCGTGCGCAGCAAAGCCTCCCCACACACCGACACCCTCGCTCTCCTGACCACCGCCCTCGAACACTTCACCACCACATCCCTCGGGGCGGATACGCCCGACCCCGAAGCCACAACGCTCGACCAGATCCTCGCGATTCTCCCAGGCGCCGACCCCGCCCGCATCCTCGACGCCTGCGCCCTCAACCTCCGCACCGCGGGCCTCGACAGCATCCTCGCGGCGATCCCCGAGCTGAGCGCAGCCGCCGGGCGCACACTTGCCCGCCAGCACGACACCTTCGCCGAGAACGGCTGGGTAGTCCGCCAATGCACATTCACCGCCGAAACCGGCGACATCACCCTCGAGTTGACCCTCCACAACTTCGGCTACCGAACCCAGCGCTGGCGCATCACCGCCATCGCCCAGATCGATCCGACCCGCCCCAGCGGCCTCGACAACAACCACGACAACAATCCCGACAACAACCGCGACAACGACATCGGCGCCGACGCCGACGCCGACACGACCGCCGACACTGACGACGACCGCGAAACACCCCACGCGGATGCAGACCTCCGCGACCTCACCCTCCCAGAACTCAACACCCTCCTCCAGCAGGCCATCCCCTCCAACAACACCCACCCCCCCTGACCCACCCGATGCCTCGATGCCCCCTGCCTCGACGCCTCTCTTCAAGTCAATCAACGTTCACCCATCCGCGGC
>CAYMJK010000116.1:0-2799 GCA_964390535.1 uncultured Phycisphaeraceae bacterium
TGCGCGAACTCATCGACCTCATCCGCACCCAGCGCGCCTTCGAGATGAACAGCCAGTCCATCCGCGCCGCCGACGAGTCGCTGCAGTCGTTTGCCCAGCTCGGGCGGTAAGCCGGGCGCCCGGGTGACCGATTTGCGCGCACAAACCCGCCCGATTCGCGCCGCCATCACCTGATGCGCCCGCTTTGCGCGCCGTTTCGTGGTCAATCGCCCATTCCCGCTTGCCATCCGCTTCTCGCGCCGGACAATCGCCTCGTGCCCACGAGCGAAGCACAACCCGCCTCATGCCCCTTTGCCGCGCGCTTCGCGACATCGCTTCCCGTCGCCTGCGCCGGGATCTACGAGGCGCTGGCGACCATGAGCCCCGCCGCGATCGCCGCGGAGCTCGGCTGCACGCTGACCGACCTTCTCGACTTCCTCCAGTCCCAGCCCTTCGCGCAGTACGCGGCCCAGCGCAACGACGGCTGGCGCCAGGCGGCGCTCGTCCTCGCCCACGGCGCCCTCCCGGATGCCATCGACGCCCTCCGCGCTGTCTGCACCCACGCCGACAACCTTCGCGAACGCCGCATGGCCGCAAACGCCCTCCTTCGATTCATCGTCGGCCGCCCCCCACCCCGCGAGCGCCCTCCGCAGCCCTCCCTACCCACCGATATGCCCAGCGGCCAGCATCATGCCGCCGCTGCCGGTGCCGCGCCATCGGTGTCCCCCGAACCACCGACAAGCTCCCCGTCCGACCTTCACCCCTCGTCCACCCGTGCCACCGACCACGGCTCTGCGTGGTCGGTGTCCAGCGGCCAGCATCATGCCGCCGCTGCCGGCGCCGCGCGATCGGTGTCCCCCGAGCTACCGGCAGACCCGCCGCGCGACCTTCACGCTCCATCCACCCGTCACACCGACCACGGCTCTGCATCGTCGGCGCCGAACGAGCAACGTGCTACCGATGTCGGCTCTGTGACATCGGTGTCCCCCGAGGCGCCCGTCGACCGGCCGGCGCCAACCGATCTCTCGCCCGGCGGCGCCTGCATCCACACCGGCGCGGCCCTCGCTCCCACCTGACCGCCTCCTTCTCGCCCGCTCTATGACCCCCATCTCACCGGCGCTTCACTCCGCCCTCACCCGCGTGCGGCATGGTGAACCCGATGCGTCACATCTGCCGCGCTGGCGCCCTGGCTCTGTGCCTGCTTCTGCCGGGGTGCTACGGCATGCGCTCCAGCGATGGTGGCGCCCAGGCCACTGCGCCCGAGGAAAGGATCGTCGATCCCGCCGATGTCGCCGTGCCGCGGGGATACCGGATCGAGGTCGTCGCGACCGGCCTGAACTTCCCCAGCGGTGTCGCCTTCGACGACGCCGGGACGCCGCATGTCGTCGAAGCGGGGTACTCCTACGGCGAGGTCTGGACCACGCCGCGCCTGCTGCGCATCGAGCCCGATGGCGCCACCTCCGAAATCGCCCGCGGCGACAACCCGCCCTGGAACGGCGTGACGTTTTACGGCGGCGCCTTCTATGTCGCCGAGGGCGGGCACAAGCGCGGCGGGCGCATCCTGCGCATCACCACTGGCGGCGAGACCGAGGTCCTCGTCGATGAGCTCCCCAGCGTCGGCGATCATCACACCAACGGCCCCGTCTTCGGCCCCGATGGCGCGCTCTACTTCGGCCAGGGCACGGCCACCAATTCCGGTGTCGTCGGCAAGGACAACGCCGACTTCGGCTGGCTCGCCAGGCACCCGCAGTTTCACGACATCCCCGCCGAGGACATCACCCTCGCCGGGCACAACTTCTCCGGGCCGGACGCCCTCGACGAGTCGGATGAGACTGTCATGACGGGCGCGTTTCTCCCATACGGCGTCGCCAGCGACCCGGGGCAGGTGATTCCCGGGAGTGTTCCCTGCACCGGCGCCATCCTGCGCCTCGCCGACCCCGGCGCCGAACTCGAGGTGGTCGCATGGGGGCTGCGCAACCCCTTCGGCCTCGCGTTCGGGGCCGATGGCCGCCTCTATGTCAGTGACAACAGCTACGACGAGCGCGGCAGCCGACCGGTGTGGGGCGCTGGCGATCTGCTCTGGGCGATCGATACCACGGCGCCCGCCCTCTGGCATGGCTGGCCCGATTTCCATGGCGACCGCCCGCTGACCGACGGCGACCGCTACGGCCCCCGCGGCGGCGGGGACGACCCGGAGTTCCTGCTCGCGGCCCATCCCAACCAGCCGCCGCGGCCGGTGGCGGTGCTCGGCGTGCATGGCTCGGCCAACGGGATGGACTTCTCCACGAGCAGCGCCTTCGGCCACGAGGGCGATCTGTTCATCGCACTCTTCGGCGACATGGCGCCGCCGGTCGGCAAGACGCTGGCGCCGGTGGGTTTCAAGGTCGTGCGCGTGAACGTCGAGACCGGCGTCATCGAGGAGTTCGCGGTGAACCGGGCGGGCGCGGGGCCGGCGTCCAAGGCCGGCGGCGCCGGGCTGGAGCGCCCGGTCGCGGCCCGGTTCAGCCCCGACGGCTCGGCGCTCTACATCGTCGACTTCGGCATTCTGACGTCGGACAAGGAGGGCCATGCGCCGCGCCCGGAGACCGGCGCGCTCTGGCGGATCACCCGCGAGGGGGCGCCGTGAGGTGGGCCGCGACCGCTGCCGGGGCGCTGACGATCCTGGGCCTGCTCGCCTGCGCCGCGTGCTCCAGGGCCCGGCGCGGCGAGCCGCTGGTGGGTCCGTTCGTGGCCCGCGGCGAGGCGGAACTTGCGGGCCGGCGCGTGTTCATGCGCGCCTGCCACGAGTGCCATCCCGGCGGCATGGCCGGCCTCGGCCCG
>CAYMJK010000117.1:0-6449 GCA_964390535.1 uncultured Phycisphaeraceae bacterium
CGCCATTCAGATCCGCCGCCTCCGGGCGGTTCGGCGCCAGGCGCATCTGCGTGGACTGCGCCAGCGTGAAGCTTCCGTCCGGCGCCCCCTCGAGCAGCGCGAGCTCCGCGGCCAGCCCCACCATCGTCACCGCGATATCCAGCGACGGACCGCCGGTGAACTGCCCCAGCGTCAGTTCCCGCGGCTCGCCCGGCAGCGCCACCACCCGCCGGTCGAAGACGCCCCCATTCTGAAGCAGGATCGCCATCTCCGCGGCGTCCGCCGTGACGACCGCGAAATCAATCTCGCCGTTGCCGTCGAAATCCGCCGCCCGCAGGCGCTCCGGCTCGTTCGTCACACCGATGAACTGATCGATCGCGAAGACACCTCCTGTATTGCGCAGCACCACCAGTTGCCCGGCGCTGCTCGCCGGATATACCAGATCCATGTCACCATCACCTTCGATGTCGCACGCGACCAGATCGCCGATGCCGCCGCCGGCCGCGATCATCGTCGAGGCAAAGCCGCCGGCCCCATCCGCCAGCAGCACCGTCACCGAGCCGCCGGCGCCCACGCCAGCAACCGCAATGTCCGGTCCGTGCAGGCCATCCAGGTCGGCGACGACGATCCGGCGCGGCTGGTCCCCGGTCGCGAAGCTCTGGGGCGGCCCGAAGCCGCCGGCGCCATCCCCCTCCAGGATCGAGATCCGGCTCAGGGCGTCGTTGCCCACCAGCAGATCGAGCACGCCGTCGCCCGTCGCGTCCGCCGCGATGATCTCGCGCCCGGGGCCCCCCGCGGGCGTCGATTCCCACTGCGTGAAGATCGACAGCGTCGAGTGCGCCGGCGTCTGGTTGAAGTACAGCGACGCGTCCGCCGAATCGAGGCTGATCGACGCGATGTCGATCGCTCCGTCGCCGTTGAAGTCGCCCGTCGCCGTCGTCCACGGGCGCCCGGACGCCCGATACAGGCCGTTGCTTCCGTCGGTGTCCCCAGCGCGCGCGATCAGCATGTACGCGATGTGCGCCGACTTGGTGAACGAGGCAGGCGGCGAGCCGCACGAGGTCGGCGAGCCCGGGCACGAACAGCGCCCGTCGCCCCCCATCTCCCGCGCCGCCTCCATCGACGCCATCATCTTCTCCGCCAGGTCCCCCGGCGTGTCGATGATCGCCTGCACCGCCTCGGTCACCACCGGCTCGCCGGTGAGGATGTTCCCCTGCACCGCGTAGACGATGTCACCGGTCCGGCCGGTCTGGCCCCCCTTCCACTGGCTCGCCCCGGTCCCGCTGAAGGTCGCCGCCCGTCCCTGCGCATCCACCATGCCGTACTGCCGCGTCTGGTGGCCGGTGTCGAAGACCGCGAGCAGGTCGAGGATGTCCTGCGGGTCCTCCCCCAGGGCGATCTGATCCCGGATGAAGGCCCGGTTCTGTCCCGTCGAATCCACGAACGACTGCGCTGTGGCCCCGCCCACCCCGGTGATCAGCACCGGCGTGTTCGCCTGCAGGTCGAACCCCGTCAGGCAGGTCGCCGAGCCCAGGGCGATCTCGCCGGTCCGGACATCTACCAGCAGGATCGACCAGGTCGCCTGCGCCGGCCCCGCCAAGCCCACGACACCCGCCGCCGCCGCCAGCCCCGCCGCAGCGCCCCGCCGCCGCCCGAATCGCCCTGTGCGTCGCATGTCGCCCCTCTCCTGTCTGGGTCCGGATCGGGTCTCGATCGCGTCCGGATCCGATGTCCCAAGTTACCACGTTCCTGCGGCAGAACCAAGGGCAGAATGCCCTGCCCGCAAAGATTCCCGACCTGCGGAAAAACCCCCTCCCTGGCGCCCGCAGGGCCGCCGCTATCCGGACGGTCGTGTGAAGTTGGGCAAGGAGGGCGCCGATAGACCTCGGCGGACGTCATTCCAGGTCGCAGGCGCGGGCTCGGGCCCGCCGAGGAGGTGGTCGTGACCACTTCGAGTTCCTCCAGCCAGTGGGCTGACAAGAAGATCTTCACCACCGGCGAGGCCGCCGAGGTCTGCAAGGTGAGCCAGCAGACCATCATCCGCTGCTTCGACAGCGGCCGGCTGCAGGGGTTCCGCGTGCCGGGCTCGAAGTTCCGCCGCATCCCCCGCGACGAATTGATCCGCTTCATGCAGAGCAACGGCATCCCGACGGACATCCTCGACGCCGGGCGCCGGCGCGTGCTGGTGGTCGATGATGACGAGAAGATCCTGGAGGTCTTCCGCGATCTGCTGCAGCGCGACGGCCGCTTCGAGTTCGAGACCGCCTCCACGGGGTACGACGCGGGCCTGCTCACAGAGCAGTTCCGCCCGCACCTGATCATCCTCGACTACATGCTTCCGGACGTGAACGGCAATGTCGTGTGCAAGCGGCTCAAGGAGCACCGCGAGACGAAGGACATCAAAATCGTCTTTGTCAGCGGCGTGATCAACGAGCACGAGATCAAGTCGCTGCTCGGCGCCGGGGGCGACGCCTTCCTCAAGAAGCCGTTCAACCTGGAGGCCCTCCTGGGCAAGATGACCGAGCTCCTCGAGATGTCGGCCGACGCCCCGGAAGGCAAGTGACCATCCGCCGCGGCCGGCGGGAGCTGCCATGACCGCGCCACTTCCCCCCTACGACATCCCGCCGAACTCGCAGCGCGAAGTCATCCGCGCTGTCGCGCACGGCCCCGCCGACGACGGCGACCGCGCCGGGCGCATCGAGCTCATCCTCGACCGCATCGACGCCCTGCCGACGCTCAGCCCCATCGCCTCGCGATTGCTGGAGATGTGCTCCGACGCCGACGCCGGGCTCGCCGATGTCGTCGGCCTGATCGAATCCGACCCCGCCCTCACCACCAAGATCCTCGGCCTTTGCCGACGGGCGGACCGGGGGCTGGGCGACCGCATCACCACCGTCCGTCTCGCCGTCGTCATGCTCGGCCTCGACGCCGTCCGCTCCGCCGTCCTCAGCGTGGCGGTCTACGACCTGCTGCAGGATTCCGGGCTGGATGCCGCCGACGAGGCCCAGACCGACCCGCAGCAGCCGGGCCTGGATCGCGTCGAGTTCTGGCGCCACCTGCTCGGCGTCGCCTGCGCTGCCGAACTGCTCGCCGAGGAGGCGCCCCACCTCGGCGTCCGCCCGGACGAGGCCTTCGTCGCCGGGCTGCTGCACGACATCGGCAAGCTCGCGCTCGACCTCACCCTGCGCCGCTCCTACGGGCGCGTGATCGCGCTTGCCGAGGCGCGGCAGACGGGCGTTGCCGGCGTCGCCCGCTCCGTCATCGGCCTCGACCATCACACCGCCGGCAAGCGACTGGCCGAGCACTGGGATCTGCCGCAGCCACTGCAGGATGTCATGTGGCTGCACAGCCAGCCGCTGGCGTCGCTTCCCAACGTCGAGCGCCGCAACCTCATTGCGCTCGTCACGCTCGCCAAGAGCCTGTGTCGCGAGTTGCACGTCGGCGCCAGCGCCGAGTTCGGCCCCATCCCCTCCAGCCGGTCGCTGGCGGCGCAGCTCGGCGTGGACAGCGGCGTGCTCGAGGAAGTCGCCCCCGAACTGCACGAGGCGGTGGCCGAGCGCAGCAGCGCCCTCGGCCTCGACAACGCCTCGAGCCCGGAACTCCTGCTGCGGTCCATCACCAGCGCCAACGCCTGGCTCAGCCGCAAGAACGTCATTCTCGAGACCAAAAGCCGCCTCGCCGAGGAGCAGGGGCAGGTGCTCGACGCCGTCGCCCGCTTCTGGCGCCTGCCGCATGCCGGCCGCGGCCTGGTGGACACGCTGGGCGCCATCGGCGCCTCCGCCGCCGAATTGCTCTCGACGGGATTCACCGGGGCCCTGCTGCGCTCCGGCGAGCGCGAGCCGTGGCGCATCCTGCGCATCGGCGCCGATGGGCGGATCGTCGAAGCAGGTACGCTCGATCCCGCCGGCGCCGAGGCGCTCGGCGCCATCGGCGAACTCGAGTTCGGCGCCGAAGGACCAGTCATCGCCGAGGCCCGCCGCTGGTGCGCTGAGGCGCTGCCCGCCTGCGCTGACGTGACCGATCTGCGCGCCCTCGCCCTCACCGGGCCGGATTCGGCGCTGCGGGCCCTGCTCCTGCTCGACCGCCGCCTCACGGATGGCTCTGCCGCGGCGCCTCACCTGCGGGCCCTGATCGCCACCTGGAGCGCGGCGGTGGACGCAGCCGCCCAGCACGAAAGCGTCCGGCGCCTCGGCGAGCGGCTCGCGGAAACCAACCGCTCGCTCGTGGAGGCCCAGTCGGAACTCGCCGAGTCCCAGGCCATGGCCCGCCTCGGTGAGATCACCGCAGGCGCAGCCCACGAGATGAACAACCCGCTCACGGTGATCAGCGGGCGCAGTCAGTTGCTGCTCTCCTCGCTCGCCTCCGAGGCCGATCGCGACGCCGCCGAGGCGATCTCCGCCGCGGCGGTCGACCTGAGCAACCTCATCACCAGCCTCCGCCTGCTGTCGAGTGGCCCGGCGCCCGAGGCGGCGCCGGCGCCCGTGCCGGATCTCGTGAACGAAGCAATCCGCCGGGCCGACACGCGCAGGGGCTGCGCATCGCTCGTCCACGTCACGGGCGCCGAGGCGCAGATCTCGCTCGTCACCGACCGCGAACTGCTCGCCGGCGCGCTCGCCGAACTCATCGTCAACAGCGCAGAAGCAGATCCCGGCGGAACTATCGAACTTGCCGTTCACACCGACCCCGAAAACGACCGAATGGTGTTCACGGTCACGGACGGAGGCCCCGGTATGAGTCAGCGCGCCCTTGAACACGCCTTCGATCCGTTCTTCAGCGAGAAGCCCGCGGGCCGCCAGACCGGACTCGGCCTCACCCGGGCCCGGCGCATGGTCGAGATCTGCGGCGGCTCGCTCAACGTCCGCAACGGCCCCGCCGGCGGCTGCGCCGCCAGGGTCGAACTGCCGGGCGCAGGCGCCGCCCGGGCCGCGGCATGAGCACGATCGGAGAATGCGATGAGTGAACGATCCCCCGTGCGGCGCCCCAATCAGGCCCTCCCCTCCCCGAAGCGTCCGGGCGCCACCCCCGCGCAGCACGGTCTGCGCCTGGCGCGGGGCGAGCCCGATGCCGACGGCGTCACGCCGCCGCGCGTGCTCGCCGCGTTCTGCCCGGCTCCAATGCGATCGCATCTGAAGCGGAAACTTGCGAGCGCAGTCGAAACCCTCGACTTCGCCCCGACCCAGCGCGACCTGGAGCGCGCCCTCACCGAATCCAGCTACGACGTCGTCCTCCTCGGCGATGAGATCGACTGCGCCACGAGAACCATGCTCATCGAGCAACTCGGCGCCGGCGGCGAGGTCAGCCCTGTCGCCTTCACCGGCAGCCCGACGCTGGAGGCCGCGCTGGCCGCCATGCGCGCCGGCGCCGCCGACATCATCGATCAGGATGCCCCGGAAGCTGAACTGATCACCCGCCTCGCCGGCGCCACCGCCAGGGCCCGCCTCGCCCAGGCCCGCCAGCGCGACCTCGAGCGGCTGCAACGCCTCTGCCGGCGTCTGGATGCCGACCGCAACGAGATCACGGGCCAGATCTCCAGCCTGTGCAGCGACCTCGCCGGCGCCTACGAAGAGATGAGCGGCCAGATCGATCAGGTCACCGTCGCCAGCGAGTTCGGCGCCATGGTGCGCCAGGAGCTCGATGTCGAGAGTCTGCTGCGCACAACGCTTGAGTTCATCCTTGCGCAGGTCGGCCCGACCAACGCGGCGATCTTCCTTCCCTCGACCAGCGGTGACTGGTCGCTCGGCGCCTACGTGAACTGTGACCGCCCGCGGGACACGATCGATGTGCTGCTCGATGGCCTCGGCGCCTCGCTCGCCCCGGCCATGGCCCGCGAGGAGACGCTGCTGATGCTCCCTGCCGCCGAAGACTTCGGCGCCGTCGCCGGCGACGAGTCGGTCTGGCTGGACGACTGCGGCGCGATCATCTTCAGTTGTCACGAGCAGGACGAGTGCCTCGCCGTCGTCTGCCTCTTCCGCGACGAGCGCGCCCCCTTCGAGCCGGAGCTGCGCGCCACCATCCAGACCATCGCCGCACTCTTCGGCCGCCAGCTCGGGCGCATCGTCCACATCCACCACCGGCACATGCCCAAGGACCAGTGGGGCGCCTTCGAGAGCGACGTCGACGACGGCTGGGACGATGGCCTCGACCTCGCGGCCTGACCCGTAGCACGGGCTTCCAGCCCATGCCGCGGCAGGCAACCCTGCCAGCAAACTGAATGTCCGCAGCGGATCGACCTCCACCGGCGCAAGGGCCAGAAGCCCTGCGACACGATTTCCGCCTCTCGGCCACAAATATTTCCCGCACGACTTTGCGGCGCCACGACCCGCTTTTCCACAGATCTGGGGCAAAGCGGGACTTATCCGGCCCCGGATCACACAGATCTGTGGATTTCGCTCGCACCGCCCGGCCATCGCCCGCCCGGCGCTCGCGCCGATCGGATATCACTCGCCGATCTCCCTAGCTGCGGAAGGTCT
>CAYMJK010000118.1:0-2682 GCA_964390535.1 uncultured Phycisphaeraceae bacterium
GAGGGCGATGGCGCCGGGCAGCAGGCCGGCGAGCAGCGCAGCGCGCAGCGGGTCCATCGCTTTACTGCTTGATTCCCTCGATGGAGACGATCATCGTGACGTCGTCGCCGAGGACGCCCTGGTCCACGCCGTAGGCCATGCCGAAGTCGGTGCGCTTGATCGTGAACTTCGCCTCGACGCCGGTGCGGGCCTTGCCGCCGAACTCGCCCTCACCGGTCTTCTCCACGGTGGCGGTGATCGGCTTGGTCTCCCCGAGCAGCGTGAGATCGCCGGTCACCTCGTACATGTTGTTGCCGGCGGAGCGGACGCTGCTGCTCTCGAATGTCACGGTGGGGAACTGGGCCGCGTTGAAGAAGTCGGCGGACTTCAGGTGCTGATCGCGCTGCGCGTTGCCGGTGTAGACGCTCTCGACGGGAACCTCGAAGGTGAACGAGCTGGCGCTGGGGTCGCTGTCGTCGAGGGTGAAGTCGCCCTTGATTTCGTCGATGTACCCCCAGAAGCGAGCGGCGCCCCCGTGCATGATGCTGAAGACGGCGCTGGAATGCACCGGATCGGCGGTGAAGCTTGCCTTCGCCGCGGCAGAGGTGGACGAGGCCGCGGGCGCAACCGGCGCCAGGGCGAGGGCCCCGAGGCTGAGGAGGGCTCCGACGGCGCCGAGGGTCAGTATGGGCTTGCTTGCGCGATTCACCACGATCTCCTTGTATCGATCTCTCTGGGTCCTACTCGTGCTCCGGGTGCGCCGGCGCCGGGCCTGTCCCCGGCTTCCACTTGATCGAACAGCCGATCGAGGGGCGGTGCGGCTCGGGGACGACGTCGCCGGCCATCGTCAGGTCGATGGCCCGGCGGAGGTCGGCGCCGGTGACGGGGACGTCCGATTTCGGACGGCTGTCATCGAGCTGGCCGCGGTAGGTCAGCCGGCGCAGGGGATCGTATACGAAGAAATCCGGCGTGCAGGCCGCCCGGTAGGCCCGGGCCACTTCCTGGGTCTCATCGAAGAGGTACGGGAACATGAACCCATGCTCGCGGGCCACCTCGGTCATCCTGTCCGGGGCGTCATCGGGGTACTGGGAGGCGTCGTTGGCGTTGATCGCGACCACCGCAATCCCCTTTCCGGCCAGATCCCGCCCGAGGCGGGCGATTTCACCGAGCACATGATGCACGAAGGGGCAGTGATTGCAGATGAACATGACCACGAGCACCGGGGAGGAGGCGAAGTCGCCGAGGGCGACCTGCCGGCCGATCGGCCCCCGGCCCGAGTAGTCGGGAAGGTCGAAATCCGGCGCCGGGGTCCCCAGCGGCACGAGTGTGGACTCCACAGGCGGCATCGCGGCGCTCCTTTCCGGGACACGGTAGCCATCCGGGCAGCGCCAGCGCCAGGTCCCGCGCCGAGCCCTGGGAGCCGGTTGCGCCGCCTGCGCGGCCGCGATCAGCCCGGCGCCGGGGCGGCGGGGCCCGCGGCGGTTGTCGAGGGGGGCGGGGTACCTATACTGTGTTCCGCCGGCGTGGTCGGACGCCGGGGGGACGAGGGCTCGCGCCCGCGCCTGAAGTTCAAACTCTGAATCCGAGCAGGCCGGCGACCCGGCCCACTCGACCCCAAGCGCCCTTGCGCGGGATCGAGCCGCTCAGCGCCCCGTGGCGCGGCGGCGCCGACCCGTTCCCGCCGGTGTCGCTGCCAGCCCCAGGGCCCCTCGCCATGTCGGACAACAACTCCCTCGTCAAAGACCTCATCGAATCCGGGATCCACTTCGGTCAGCGATCGAGTTCGTGGAACCCGAAGATGCAGCGCTTCATCTACGGCAAGCGCAACGGCATCCACATCATCGACATCAAGGAGACCGTGAAGGGCCTCCTGCTCGCCAAGCGGTATGTGACCTCGGTGGTGGCGTCCGGCAAGGACATCTGCTTCGTCGGCACCAAGCGGCAGGCCCGCAGCGTGCTCGAGGAGCGCGTGACCGATGTCGGCATGCACTACGTCACGGAGCGATGGCTGGGCGGCATGCTCACCAACTTCCGCACCATCCGCTCTCGGCTCAAGCGGCTGGAGGAGCTGGAGGCGATCGACTCCACGGACAGCTTCGGCAGCTACTCGAAGAAGATGGAGAGCCAGCTCCGGCGCGAGATGACCAAGATCCGGCGCAACCTGCAGGGTGTGCGGCGGATGGACAAGCTGCCCGGCGCGCTCGTGGTGATCGATGTCGGGCGCGAGACGACTGCCCTCAGCGAGGCTCGGAAGCTCGGCATCCCGACGATCTGCCTGATCGACAGCGATGGCGACCCGGATGTCGCAGACATCCCCATCCCGGGCAACGACGACAGCATGCGCTCGATCGACGTGATCGTCAGAGAGCTGTGCCTGGCGGTCAGCGAGGGCAAGCAGGGCCGGTACATGGAGACGGGCAAGGAAACCGAGGACGCCGGGGCTGAGGGCCAGGGCGACCGCCGGCGCAGCCGCCGCTCGCAGTTCCGCTCCGATCAGCCTGCCGTCGCCGAACCGGATGCTGTCAGCGCGACCGAGTGACCGGTGGTCCGGGCCGCGCCCGGACAAGCATCGGATACATGGCGAATCTGCCGCCGGCGCCCCTGTTGTTCCGGCATTCCTTGACGACCCCGCGGCTGCTTCGACGGCCGGCCCGACACCAGACCCCGACCCGGAGAGAGCCCGATGGCCGAGATCAGCGCTAA
>CAYMJK010000119.1:0-3761 GCA_964390535.1 uncultured Phycisphaeraceae bacterium
GCCTCCCGGGGCGAGTACGTCCTCGTGCCGACGTTCCGCCTGCCCACGCTCATCCACACGCGCTCGGCCAACGCCAAGTGGCTGTACGAGCTGAGCAACACCAACCCGGTGTGGATCCACCCGAGCGATGCCGAGCGCATCGGCGTCGAGATGGCCGGGCTCATCCGCATCAGCACGCGCATCGGCTACTTCGTCAACCGCGTGTGGGTGACCGAGGGCGTGCGCCCGGGCGTGCTCGCCTGCTCACACCACCTCGGCCGCTGGCGCCTGTTCGACGATGCCGGAACCGACCGCTGGGCCAGCGCCAAGGTCGTGCGCGAAGAGCTGGATGGCGGCCGCGTCCGCTTCCGCCGCATCGAGAACATCCGCCCCTTCGCCAGCAGCGACCCCGACAGCAAGCGTATCTGGTGGACCGATGGCGGCGTGCACCAGAACCTCACCTTCTGCGTCCAGCCCGACCCGGTCAGCGGCATGCACTGCTGGCACCAGATCGTCCGCGCCGAACCCGCCCGCGAAGGTGACCACTACGGCGACATCGAGGTGGACACCGAGAAGTCAATGGAGGCCTACCGCGAATGGCTGTCGCTCGCCCGCCCGGGCCCCGGCCCCGGCAACCTGCGCCGGCCGCTCTGGTTCGCGCGGGCCCTGCGGCCGGCGGATGAGGCGTACTTCGTGCGGCAGGCGTAATGCGGCCGCGCCGACCACCACATCACACAACTGCTGTAAACAGCGGCATTTGCGCCGCCCGCGTCTCGCCGCGCAATGCCCAGGCGACGGCCGCCGTTGTGTTGCGGACGAACTTCCGGTAGACTGGGGCAGTGTCCTTTCGATGACCGCCGCAGCGTGGGAGTGGGAGAATGCCGATGACAAGCAAGATCACAAGCACGATGACGATGCGTGGGCGCCTCGCGCTCGCCGCGGCGGCAGCCGCTGCCACCTCGGCCTCAGCGCAGCTTTCCGATGACTTTGAGAGCTACGCCCCAGGCGCGTTCCCCGCCCCGATGTGGCTCGACCCCGGCCTGCTGGACCCGACGCTGCCCAACCCGCCAGACCCATCGTCCATCATCGTCGAGACAACCGATGCGACCGGCGCCCCGACGCAGGCGGTCTCGATCATCGAAGCCCTGGCGCCGACGCAGGGCATCTACACCGCGCTCAGCATCGAGCCGCGGGTGCGCATCACGTGCGACGTTCGCATCGATCAGTGGTGCGACATGCCGGGCACAGCCTTCGAGGATTGGGCCTTCTGGGTACACGTGGGCGCTTCGATTCCCGGCCGCGATCTGTGCTGCACCAACGAGAACATGGGCGTGTACGCCTCGACGATCGACCAGGCGTGGCGCATGTGGTGGAAGGATGCCTCGGGCTCCTTTACGGACATTCCTCTTGATGCGCAGATCGACCTCGGCGTCTGGTACACGATCGAGGCGGAGTACGACATCGCTACCGGCTGGGCCCACATCCGGATTCTCGACACGGCCAGCGGCGATGTGCTGGTCGATCACGTCGGCACGCCGGCATCGTGGGCGCCGACCGGCGCTGCGTTCGATACGGTCGCATTCATTGATGGCGAACTGGGAACCGAGAACACCGTCGGCCACATCACCCTCATCGACAACATCGAGATCGACGCCGCCTGCTACGCCGACTGCGACGACAGCGGCGGGCTCGATTTCTTCGACTTCCTCTGCTTCCAGAACCAGTTCGCCGCCAGCGCAGCACGGGCCGATTGCGACGGCTCGGGCGATCTGGATTTCTTCGACTTCCTGTGCTTCCAGAACGCCTTCGCGGCGGGGTGCCCGTAGCCCACTGCATCGGTCATCCGGCCTTCGACTGTCGCACGGTCACCGGCCGGGGATGAGGCGCAGGTGGTTGGGGGGAGGAAAGAGAGCAGAGAATAGAGAATAGAGAGGAGAGAGGAGAGGTGGACCGGCGGGAACCGGCCAGGGGGCGCAGGAGCGCGGGGCGCTGGGCGGAGCAGCTCCGAAAGAGGGTCCCCGCGGCGGTCCCAGGGGGTTGCAGGCGGGCGGGGGTCCCGGTATCCTGTGCCCGGGAGGACGCAGCCATGATGCGAAGCGCGACTGTTGGAGCCTGCGTGGCCTTGCTGTTTTCGGCGTTTGCGAGGGGTCAGGGGTGCGGGCTGGAGGCGACGCCGATCCCGGGGCTGGGGCTGGGGCCGGGGGTGACCGGCCAGGTGTACGACATGACGATGTTCGACGACGGGTCCGGCGAGGCGCTGATCGTGGGCGGGAGCTTCACCGTGCTGGACGCATCCGGGCGCTCGATCCAGGGGGTGGCGCGGTGGGATGGCAGTGAGTGGTCATCCATCGGCGAGACGGGCAACGTGCAGTCGATCGTCGCCTTCGACGATGGCAGCGGACCGGCGCTGATCGCCGCGGGCTTCTTCGGCGCCCCGCTGCCGCACGAGGAGCGAACGATCCGGCGCTGGAAGGATGGCGCGTGGGGCCCCATCGGGGATGGGCTGCGGACGGGCGGCTACGGAATCGTGCGTGCGGTGGATGTTGTCGAGTATGAGGGCGGGCAGGCGCTGGTTGCGGTGGGCGAAGGGCTGCGCGCCAGCGGCGAGACAGTCAGTGCCGCGGTGTGGAATGGCGCCGAGTGGGAGCCGCTGGGCAATGATCTCGGCGTGAGTCTCTTCGCCGTGGAGAGCTTCCAGGGGGCGCTCTATGCCGGCGCCAACGCGTCTGAGCCACTGTACCGCCTGGAGGGCGCTCAGTGGATCGCCGTACCCGAGATTCCAAGCGGCACGCGCTACATGCAGACGTACCACGATGGCGGCGTCGAGTACCTGTACCTCGGCGGCGCCGGGGACGATCGGGTCAGCCGCTTCGACGGCGCCGAGGTTGAGCCGGTGGATGCCGGGCTCGATCGCGATGCGCGCGGGTTTGCCGTGGCTATGGAAGGGGGCGTGGAGACGCTGTACGTCACATCAGGATTCATCCTGCGCCGCTATGACGGGGCGGACTGGTCCACTGTCGGAGCTGTTGACGGGCGCTTTCGCGACGGTGACGCCGTCCTGGCCGCTGACCTCTTCGGCGAAGAGACCGTGATCATCGGAGGCAACTTTGAGTCGGTGGACAGCCTCCCGGCCCTCTCGATCGCCGCCCGGAGCGATCGGCAGTGGCGGCCCCTCGGCCGAGCGGCGCCCCCGGTCATCAGGGCGATCGTCGAGGCGCCGGGCCCCGGTGACGACGCCGTGTACGTCGGGGGAACCGGCCTGTTCGACCTGTCAGGGCGCCGCTCGGATATACGGCGCAGCTCAGTGGCGGCGGGGCGACGGCGCTCGGGACCGAACTCAACGACCCACCGGTAGTCCTGAAGTTTCACGACGATGGCGCCGGGTTGCAGTTGTACGCGGGCGGGTCATTTGAATTCGATGGACGGCGCAGCGGCGTGGCGCGTTGGGAAGGCGCCGCGTGGCGGCATGTCGGGGAGGGGCTGACGTCCAGCGGGAGCGGATGGCCGGGCCGCGTCGATGCTCTTCTCGAATTCGACGACGGCTCCGGGAACGCCCTCTACGCCGGTGGCGAACTCGGCCACAGCGGGGAGACCGAGCTCTCCAATGTTGCGCGATGGCGCGGCGGCGCATGGGAGCCAGTCGCCGACGGGCTCGCCATCGCGGTGCTCGACTTCGAAGCAGCCGAGGTGCACGGAGGAACTGTCCTGCTCGCGGGCGGCACGGATTGGAGCTTCGGAAGCGCGTCGCCAGCCTTGTGGTACTGGGACGGCAGCGCCTGGAT
>CAYMJK010000120.1:0-3880 GCA_964390535.1 uncultured Phycisphaeraceae bacterium
GGCAACCGTCGCCTCGCCGCGACGGGCGGGGCTGATCCTCGCCGGGGCGCTTGTGGTCATCGCGCTGGCGCCGCTGCTTGTCGCCTGGGGGCGGCTGGCGCTGCTGGAGGCGGGGGCCGAGCGGGCGGCGGGCCTGCAGAGCGAGCGTGAGGCGGTGGCGCGGCAGGCCGCGCTGTATGGACAGCTCGAGATCTCGCGCATGCCGATGACGAAGCTGCTCGCCGACATCTCCGGCGCCACGCCGCCGCACGTGGTGATCGACCGGCTGGGGCTGGCGCGCGACCAGGGCCTCACGCTGGAGGGGCGCGTGCACATCGTGAAGGGCGAGGGCGAGGCGGAGGCGCCGGAGACGCCGCAGCAGCTGATCACGGAGCTGGAGCGTAATCTTGCCGCGACCGGCGTCTTCGGCGGCGTGCGTGTCAGCCGGAGCGAGGTCTCCGCCGGCTCGGTGCAGTTCGAGATCACCGCCCGCATCGACCGGCCGACGGCGAACCCGCGCCCGGCGATTGACTACGCCGAGCGGCCGCTGGCGCAGTGGCTGTACGGGGAGCGCGGGGAGAACACGGCTCGGCCGGTGGCGCTCGGGGAGGCGCCGCGGGCCGGCGCCAGCGGGTCGCGCCGGCCATCGGGATCGCCGTCGCCTGGCCCATCGCGGGCGGCTCGCGGCGACGAGGACGAGGAGACGCCGGGGGCGCCCGACGCCTCGACCCGGCGCCCCGATGGCGAGGGTGGCGCCAGCGAGGATGGCGTGCCGCCGGAACTGACGGACGCGCAGATCGGCGCCATGGATCGCGGCACGGCGCTGCGGGAGATGGTGGCGCGCATGAACGCGCGCAGCCGCAGCGGCGTGGACGAGGGCGTCAAGGCCCGCCTCGAAGCGGAGATCGACAAGCTGCGGGCCCAGAGCCGAGGGGAGGGCGGCGGATGAGACCACCCTCGACGCCGACCACCGGCGCATCCTCGCAGCGCATGTCCTCGAACCGGCGGGCCGCGATCTGGGCGGCGAGCGCTGCGGCCGCCTTCGCGGCGTACTTCTTCATCGTCGAGCCTGCGCTCGATGTGCGTGGGCGCATCACCGCCCGGGCCGACGCCCTGTCGCAGACGCTGGCGGAGGTCCGGCGCGGCGCCGGGGCGGCCGAGCGCAGCGCCGACGCGGTTTCGCTCGGGCGGCGGCAGTATGGCGAGGTCGCCATGCCGGGCGATCCGCGCGAGCGGCCGATCGAGTTCAACCGTCGGATCGCCGAGGCGCTGCGCGAGGCCGGCGTCGCGACGCACGAGTCGCGCACCCGCCCCGGCTCGGTGGCGCGCGGTCCGCTGCAGGATCTGGTGGGCGAGGGTGAGCGGCTGGAGGCGCTGGTCACGGATGTGGAGTTCGAGGCGACGCCCGAGCAGACATCGCAGGTGATCGCGGCGCTGGAGCTGTGCCCGGAGGTCGCGGCGATCTCGCGGGTGCAGCTCGATCGCGCGGCCGACGGGTCGCGGGCCCTGCGCGTGACGCTGGCGCTGGAGACGTGGATCCTGACGCGGGGAGGCCAGCGATGACGCCCGCGCTGCGCCGTACTGAACCGCGCATCGGCGCCGTGGGCATCGCGGCGCTCGCCAGCGCCGTTGTCGCCACGCTGCTGCTCGCGTGGGGGGCGTGGCGCGTGGGAAGCGCAGCAGTCGCGGCGCGGGCCGCGGCGAGCCCGATCGAGATGGGCGATCTGCGCGGGCCGGACCTCGCGACCGCGCAGGCCCGGATCGACGGGCGGTCGCTCTTTTTCATCCCGTCGGCGCCGCCTCCCCCTCCGCCCCCACCGCGTGCCGAGAGCGATGAGCCGCCGGCGCCTCCGCCGCCCCCGCCCCCGCCGTCGCGCTACGGGGGGCCCGGTGTCATCGCGCTGATCAATGACACGGTGTGGTTCGAGGGCGGGCAGCGGCTGGGGCCGGGCGAGTCGGGCGGGGGCGTGCGCGTGATTGCGGTGGACGCCCCGTGGTCGGCCCGCGTGCACTGGGAGGGCGTCGAGTTCGATGTTGCGCTCTTTCCGCACGACGAGGTGGTGTATCCGGGCGGCATCTCGTTCCGCGGGGACGCCGACGCCTCGGGCGACCCCGACGCATCCTCTCCCGGCGAAGCGGAACTCGAGCCCGTCGGCGACGCCACCGGCGCTGCGCCCGGAAGCGATCAGCACGAAGAGTCGGAGCGCGCAGCTCGCGGCGCCGATGCGGAAGGAACCAGTCGATGAATCATTTTCTGGCCCGGACGGGCGCCGCCGCCGCGCTGCTGACGATCCTGTGCGGCCACGCCGCCGGCCAGGACGCCCAGCCACCGCCTGCGCAGCCCAACGGCAGGCGCGTGCTGGAGGGCCCGCCGACGAAGCTCGCGTTCAAGGATGTGGCGATCGACGCGCTCATCCCGTTCATCGTGGAATCCACCGGCAAGGTGGTGATGGTTCCGCAACTGCTCACGCAGAAGGTGACGATCATCAGCGACGCCCCGGTCGACCGTAACCGGGCCCTGGATCTGATCTTCACGGCCCTGCAGCAGAGCGGCGTGGGCGTGGTCGAGCGGGAGGATGTCATCATCCTGCGGTCGCTGATTGATGTCGTGAAGCAGGATGTCCCCGTCATCGGCCCGGACCAGAGCGTGCTGGGCCGCACCGACAACGGGGCCATGGCGGAGAAGGTGTTCACGCTGCGATACTCGCTGGCGGCCGAACTCGGTGAGGCGATCGAGGACATCGTGCCCGATTACGCCAAGATCACGATCGACGAGGAGTCGAACCAGCTCGCCATCCTCGGGAACATTGCCCTGCTGAAGCGCATGGAGTCGCTGATCAGGGCGTTCGACCGCCCGGGGATCGCCGCCCTCGCGACGGAGACCTTCCCGCTGCGCTACGCCGACGCCGAACTGATCGCCGAGCAGATCGAGGCGCTCTACCACACCGAGCCGGAGGGGCAGCAGCAGCAGGGGGGGCGCAACTTCTTCCGCGGGCAGCAGCAGGAGGAAGATTCCACGGCGACCAGCGCCGAGCTGCGCGTCAGCGCCAACACGCAGCAGAACTCGGTCACCGTCGTCGCCGAGCAGGCGGTGCTCGACCAGATCCGCGAGCAGATCAACACCGCGTGGGACCTGCCGATCCCGGAGGAGGCCATCACGCCGCGCATCTACAACCTCGAGAACAGCGATCCGATCCGCGTCCGCGACCTGCTCAACAGCCTGTTCGGCAATGCGACGACCGGCGGCGCGCTGCCGGCGGCCCAGGGCCCCCAGGGGCGCGGCGGGCAGCCGGCCGGCGGGCCGCAGGAGTCGCAGGGGGCGGGGCGGCTCTCCGGCCAGTTTTCCGTCGAGGCCATCCCGGCGTCCGGGCGGCTCGTCGTGATCGCGAAGAGCCCGGACAACCTCGACATCATCGACCGCATCATCCAGGACATCGACCAGCCGCAGACGGTCGGTCTGCCGACCATCGTTCCGCTGAAGCACTCCAGCGCCGAGGAGCTTGCCGAGCAGCTCAACGCGCTGCTGGCGATGGATGGCACGCTTGCGGAGATCCGGCGCAGCGAATCGGGGCTCTCCGAGGACGCCTCCAGCGCCAGCCCCTTCGCCCAGGATCAGCAGCAGGGACAGGAGCAGCAGCAGGAGACGGCGCCGGACATGATCCCGTTCTGGTGGCAGCGCAGCCAGCCGCCGACCGACAACCGCGGCGCCAGCAACCTGATCGGCGAGCTGCGCATCGTGCCCGTCTGGCGTCAGAACGCGCTCATGGTGCTCTCGCCGCCGGAGTACAAGCATGCGGTCGTAGAGCTGATCGGCCAGCTCGACCAGCCCGGGCGGCAGGTGCTGGTGAAGGCGATCATCCTCGAGATCGGGCGCGATGACGCCACCGCCCTCGGGCTCCGT
>CAYMJK010000121.1:0-8363 GCA_964390535.1 uncultured Phycisphaeraceae bacterium
TCGGCAGTCTACCGGTGTAGCACGCGAAGATCACCATGACCCGGGAGTTCTGCCTCGCCTCGCTGCGGAGACGCAGGACGCGCATCGGGCGCGCCGCGATGGAGGCGCTGGCCGATCCAAACCGGACATTGTTGTCAGGACGCGGGGCAAAGCCGGGTGTTTCGGGTCCACCCCAAAAGCACCGCAAGCCCCGGATTCACCGAGGCTTGCAGAAACGAGGCGGAGGGGACTCGAACCCCCAACCACCGGATCGACAGTCCGGTACTCTAACCAATTGAGCTACCGCCCCAGTTGTCGGGCCTGAGCCCAGTGGCGCCGGCGCGCCTGTCGAATGGCCGGCGTCTCGAAAATGTATCGCGGAGGGCCGGCAAGTCAAGCTCCGGCGGGCTCTGCGGGGCGCCCGCGTGCGGCGCCATGGGTTCCGCCGTCCCTCTGCGGGGCGGCGGGATTCCAATTCTGCATCCCGTTGGTCCTCGGGGCTGGCGGCCCCCGACCGGTCTCAGTTGGAGGTCACCAGCCGCACCTGCTGCCCCTCGGGGTGGGCGCCGAACGGGTCGCCATCGGGGCCGATCGCGCTGGCCGCCTGCCACATGAGGAAGCAGGCGACGCCGACGGCCGCGAGCGAGATGAACAGCAGCGCGGTGAATACGTCGGGGGACGATCCCTGTCGCTGACGGCCCCCGGGCATCTGCATGCCGAACTGACTCATGGTCTGGCCTCCTCAGCGCTGGAACGAGGTGAGCACGGTATCGTCGGCCTGGATCTGCTTGCCCGTGCCGAGGTCGTCGAACCGGCCCACCGACCACTGCAGGTCGGTCTGGATGATCGTGAGATGGCCCACGAACTGGTCGCGGCCCCGCGTGACATAGATCGTCTGATCGTTGAAGATCCCGTCGTTGGTCCCGAGGTCGAGGCGCGCCAGCGTGGCGCCGGTCGCCCGGTCCGCCTCGACGCTCAGCACGCGGCCGACCGTCGGGACGACCACGCCGCCGGGGCGGCTCGTGGCGCCGGGCCCACCCTCGGCGCTGCGCCGGATCTGGGCCAGTTGCTCCTGCAGGGCGCGGTTGGCCTGGTTGACGACTTCCAGCGTGCTCTCGAGATCGGCGATGCGATCGGCGAGCTGGATCTCGTTCTGCTTCCACGAGAGTTCGCCCTGGCGCAGCCGGCGGACCTCGGCGTCGAAGTTGCGGATCAGTTCGGCGTGCGTCTGCACGGTGCCCGAGATCTGGCCGATGCGGTTCTTCGCCTGCTCGGCCTCCTGCTGAGCGCCGAGCTTCTCGTTGCGGAGTTGCTCGTTGCTGCTCTGGAGCGCCAGCGTCTCGTTCTTCAGGCGGGTGATCTCCGTCTGCAGGCGCTGATAATCCCGCAGCAGCCGCTCCTCGATCTGCGAGTGCTCCGCCGCGGAGGTGGATGCGGTCGTCTCGATCGCGTCCGCCGTGGCCCGGGCGCTGACGACCTCCTCGCGGAGGGTGTCTGCGTTCACGGTGAACGACATGGTGAGTGCGGCAAGAAAGATGCTCGCCAGGGCGGCGAGCAGCACGAGGGCTTTGGTCAGTCCGTGCACGGCTGGCTCCGATTCAATTTGGCTGAGACTCTGGCTGAGACTGCGAGGGCGCGCATCAACTTGCTGGGTATCCGAGATGCTGCCGGTTGTGAAGCCGGCGGCGACAGAGAGACAATCCGACCCGCCCGCCTGCTGGCCGTCCGGCGGCGCCCCCGGGGGCAGGGCCACGGCGCCCGGGCAGCATCGCCCCCGACCGTGGCGCCACAGGATAGGCCGAGCTTTTGGGCGGGGGACTCTACGAAGCGGCCTCGCCAGCGGTTTCCGGCGCCGGCTGCATCGGATCGCTCGGCAGCGACCGGGTCAGCAGCGCCGCCGCCCCCGCCGCGTGCGTCCGGACGAGCGCCGAGGGATCTTCCATCAGCCGCTGGATCGCCGGCAGATTGGCCGGGTCGCCCAAGACCCCGAGCGCGAGGGCCGCCTGAGCCCGGATTGCCTCGGATTCGCTCTCGATGTGCTCGCGGATGATGAAGGCCCCGCGCCGGTTGCCGAGGCGGGCCAGGGCCTCGGCGGCGGCGATCTGGACCTCGGCGGGCATCGGGCGCCCCGCCCCGTCGAGCCGCGCCGTCAGGTTGATCAGTTCCCCCACGGCGGCCCGGTCGCCCAGTTCGCCGAGCAACTGGACCGCCAGCACCGTCAACTCGAGCTGCTCGGAGCGCGTCGGATAGAGGGCGGCGCGGATCGGCTGGACGTATTCCGGGCGGCCGAGCTTCACCCGCGCCTGATCCACCTGGAGCAGAAACATCTGCACCTCGTTCGGGCTGGCGAGCGGGATCTTCCGGCTCACGGCGTCGGCCAGCAGCGGGAGGGCCGTCGGATCGCCCATCTCACCGAGCAGGAAGGCCGCCTGCGCCCGCTGCCGCGGCGGGCCGCTGAGGAGCGACACCGCCAGTTCGGAGGGGTCGACCGGCTCGTCGAGCTCCCACAGGGCGTATATAGCGGCCAACCGCACCCACACCGACTCGTCATTCAGGAGTTCGCGCAGGCGGGGAACCGAGCCGGGCCGCTTCGCCTTTGCAACCACCATGGCCGCAACTGCGCGCACGCCCTCGTTCTCATCGCCGAGCCCCGCCCCCAGACGGGGGTCGAGCCGGCCGGGGGCGCCGCGGGCGAGGGCCTCCAGCGCGTTGGCCCGGATCTGCGGCGCCGGGTCGGCGCCGAGTTCGAGCAGGGCGGTCACGGCCTCCTCGCGCAGGGCGGAGAGCTCGATCCTGGTGTAGGAGACGGCCTCCTCTTCAAGTCCGGCGGGCCCGGCGCAGCCGAGCAGGATCGTCAGTGGCGCCGCGACGCCCAGCAAGGCCGGCAGAAAGCGCATGGTCACTCCTCTCAGAGGCTCACAGAGCCTCATAGTTCGTCGGCTCCGGGAGGCGGGTTCGTTGAGCGCTTCGACGCCCGGGCCCCCCGCAGGCCGACGATGACCAGCAGCCCGGCCGCGCCGAAGAGCGCCCACTGGGCGATCCACCCCCCGCGCGCGAAGAGAGTCGGCCGCCCGGCGCCGAGCAAGACATCCACCACCAGCACCCCCGCGACCCGTCGCCGCCCCGTCTGGCCGTCTGGTGCGAAACGGCCGGGGATGGGGCGACCGCGGTGGTCGAAGGCGCCCGATATGCCGGTGTTGGCCGCCCGGACCATGGGCGTTGCCAGTTCCACCGCCCGCCAGCGCGCGACCTGAGCCGCCTGGATGCGGGCGGGATCGAAGTCGCCGAACCAGCCGTCATTGGTCAGGTTGAACAGCAGATCGGCGCGGGGGGCGGCGGCGATCCGCCGGCAGGTGGATGCCGAGGCGGCCTCGAAGCAGATGGGCGTGGCGATCCGGACCGGCCCCGCGCCGATCGGCACGCTGAGCCCATGGGGCCGGTCGCCGGCGCTGAGCGTGAAGGGCATGCCGGCCGCGGCGAGGTCGAGCAGGGCCTGCTGCAGGGCGGGGATGGCCGAGATGTAGGGCATGACCTCGCCGAAGGGGGTGAGGTGGACCTTGTCGTAGCGCTCCGGCTCGATCCTGCCGCGATGGACGAGGTAGGCGCTGTTGTACTGGGCGTCGTACGCGACGGGATCCGCCCGCAGGCCTTCGAGGGCGATGGCGCCGACAAGCATCGGGATGTCGATGGCCCGCTGCAGGCGCAGCAGTTCGTCGGCGAACCACGCGGCCTCGATGCGCGGGCGGTCGGGGAGCGCGCTGTCTTGACCAAGCCCGGCAGCGCGGGCGAGCGCGAGGGCATCCGGCTCGAGGGTGAAGCCGGGGAACATCGTCTCCGGCCAGGCGATCAGGTCGGGGTCGGACACGGAGGCCTGGCGGGTGAGTTCGACGAGGCGTTCCATGTCGCGGACGCGCTGCTCGATCTGCCATCCGGTCTTGTTGTCCTGAGGGACATTGGTCTGGACGACAGCGACGCGGATCGAGCGATCGGAGGGCGCCGGCGTGAGCGCGCCGGCGCCGAAGCCGAGGGCCACAATGAGGGCGAGGGCGCCGGCTGCACGCGCGCTGCGGACCAAGGGGGTTCCCGGCGCCAGGGCCAGACAGATCGGCGCGACGACGGCGGCGCCCAGCCCATAGACCCCGACGACCGACGCCATGGCCGGAAGCCCCGGCGCCTCGATCAGCGGGTGCGCTGCCAGCAGCCACGGGTATCCAGTAAAGAAGACTTCGCCGCGGAAGACTTCCGCGCCCGCCCAGATGATCGGTCCCGCCCAGGCGATGGCGCCGGCGGGGAGCCCGCGCCGGGCCACTGCCAGCAGCGCCGGCGCCAGCCCGACCAGCAGCGCCAGCGTCACGGACATCGGCACGTAGCCGAGGCGCGAGACGTCGATCGTCCACTGCACTTCGTACAGCCACAAAGGCAGCACGCCCGCGGCAGACCCGAGCCAGGTGGCGACCGCGCGCCTTCTCACGAGTTGCCCCAGTCGCCTGAACCGCCCGAGGCGCAGGGATGGGCGATCCCGGCCGCCGGTCTGCCACCCGATCCAGAGCAGCGGAGCCGGGGCGATCAGGGCCAGCGGCCAGACGTCGAAGGGCGCGAAGGCCAACGCCGTCAGCAGCGAGTACATCAGCCCCGCAACCAGAGGCCGCAGCCAGAGCCTGCCGGGCGACCCGGCGTCCATGGATTTCTGGGTTGCGTCGGCCACGGTCACGCGCCGGAGAAGTCGATCAAGCGGGCGATCTCGGTGCGCAACTGCCCGCGGTGCACCACGCGGTCCACCAGCCCGGACTTGAGCAGGAACTCCGAGCGCTGGAAGCCCTCGGGCAGTTCCTGACGGATCGTCTGCTGAATCACCCGTGGGCCGGCGAAGCCGATGAGGGCGCCGGGCTCGGCGAGGATGACATCGCCGAGCATCGCGAAGGAAGCGGTGACGCCGCCGGTCGTCGGATCAGTGAGGATGCTGATGAACAGGCCGCCGGCGTCGTCGAAGCGGGCGAGCGCCGCTGAGGTCTTCGCCATCTGCATGAGCGAGAGGCCGGACTCCTGCATGCGCGCCCCGCCCGAACAACTCACGATGACCAGCGGGAGTGCGCGCTCGGTCGCGGCCTCGATGGCGCGCGTCACGGTCTCGCCGACGACGCTGCCCATCGAACCCATCATGAAGGTGAGGTCGAGGCAACAGAGCATCGCGGGGCGGCCCTTGACGAAGGCGGCGCCCGCGATCGCCGCATCCAGTTGCCCGGATTTGATCTGCTCGCTGAGCACGCGATCGGGGTACGTCTTCAGATCGCGGAACTCGAGCGGATCTTCGCTCACCAGCCCGGCGAACAGGCGCTCGAAGGTATCGGGATCCGAGAGCTGGCTGATGCGCTCGCTGGCGCCGATGCGGTAGTGCCGGTTGCACTCGGGGCAGACATGGAGGTTGGCCTCCATCTGCTTGCGGTAGATCATCTGGGCGCAGCCGGGGCAGCGCAGCCAGAGGCCTTCCGGGATCGCAGCGCGCCGGGCCGGGCGCACATCACTCCACGATCGTGCGCCTGGCTGACTGGCGACCTGCGTCATCGCGGCGTGCATCCTTGAGTGGGGCTGGCCGGCGCTGCTTGAGGGAGGGATCGGGTCCGGCTACTGCAAAAGATGATAGATTGCTCAGCCCATCCCTGCGCGCGCATGTGGACAGACTGTGGAAGACGAGCCCAGCCTGTCGGATAACTAGGCGCCGGCCGGGGCTGGTTTCGGCTTGGGCTTCAGCCGTCCCAGTTCGACTTCATGAAGCTCGACGACCGGGGGGCCACCGAACGGCTCCCAGACTTCGGCAAGCGGCCGGTCGAGGATCAGGCGGCGGACGAGCTGGAAGGCCAGCGGCCGCAGGACGATCGCAACGGCCTGGCTGCCCGGTTTGATCCGCTCCAGGGCGGTGTAGAGGGCCCGGCCGAGGCGGGCCTCGGCGTCGGCGATCGGCTCCCCCTCCGGGACGCTGACGACGGTGGGGTTTTCACGCCACTGCCCGAAGGCCGTGCGGTAGCGTTCCTCCAGATCGCCGGTGAGGAGGCCGCACCAGAGCCCGAGATCCACCTCGACGAGCCCGGCGACCTCGCGGGGCTTCCCCTTGACGCGGGACGCGACGAGGTCGGCCGTGGCCCGGGAGGCCTCGTCGGGGCCGTGAAGGACGATCCCGATGCGGGGTAGCTCCGCCGCATCCAGGGCGGCGAGCAGTTCCTCCCGGCCGGACTCGCTGACCGGGTGGTCGCTGCGACCGGCAAGGCGCGAGCACAGATCCCACTCGGTCCTCCCCGAGCGAAGCAGCGCCAGGTTGATCTTGGTGGGGGTTCGCTGGGTCATCGGCAGAAACCTGCCTCCGCGACCGAACGTGGTCCAAACCCGGTCCCGTCCGTGCTGAGGCGTCCCGGCCGGGTGGCCGCGACCGCTTTCACGGTGGATCGGGCGATTTCGGGCCGAAGTGTACCCCAAGGTAGGGACGGATCCACCGGTCGGGGAAGCTGGGCGGGGGTTCGGGGCCGCCCGATGTCCAGAATGGGCCTTAGTCCCCCCGGATCCGCCTGATAACTTCGGCGCGGTCGGGCGCAGGGGCGCCGAAGATCGCGGACGCCGCGGCGAGGGTGTCGCAGCCCGCCTCGCGGGCGAGGGGGGCGGTTTCCGGGCTCACGCCCCCATCCACCTCGAGCCGCTGGCCGGGGCCGAGCCCAGCCCTGGCGGCCCGCATCTTGTCGAGCGACTCGGGCATGAACCGCTGGCCGGAGAAGCCGGCGTGGATGGACATGATGAGGATCAGGTCGAAGGCGCCGAGGAGGCCCTCGGCCCGTGCGACGGGCGTGCCCCCGTCGATGGCGAGCCCCGCGGTGAGGCCGCGGGCCCGGATCCTGTCGCGGAGGCTCAGCGCCTCGGCGCTGTCTGCGCACGCCTCGATGTGGAAGGTCAGGTGGTCGGCGCCGGCGTCTGCGAACGGATCGACGAACCGGCCGGGGTTGTCGATCATGAGATGAACATCAATGCACTCGTCAGGGAACGCGCGCCGGACGGCCTTGAGCATGTCGGTTCCGAGCGCGAGGTTGGGGACGAGGTGGCCATCCATGACGTCGTAATGGATGAAGTCGGCGCCGGCCTGGAGGGCGGCGCCGATGTCGTCGTCGAGGCGCAGGAAATCCGCGGCGAGGATGGAGGCCCCGACGAGCGGGAGCTGGGGCGGGTTGCGGAGGATGTCGCGCACCGGCCAGTTTATGGCGGCGCGGCCGTCGCTAGGATCGATAGATGACAGGAGAGATTTGATGAGTGACGAGGGCGGCCTTCGCGAACGGCTGGGGCGGGCGGGGCAGGAGCACGTGCTGCGGTTCTGGGAGGAATTGCCGGAGGGGGCGCGGGCGGGGCTGCGCGCGCAGATCGAGCAGATCGATTTCGACCGGCTCCCGGAACTGGTGGATCGCTACGTGCGCACGAAGCCGGCGCCCGGCGCCCTCGACCGCCTCGAGCCCGCGCCGTTCTATCCACGCGATTCGGCCGACCCCCGGCGCCCGTGGGATGGCGCCGGCGCGCGGGAGGCCGGGCTGGGGCTGATGCGGGCGGGCAAGGTTGCGGCGTACACCGATGCGGGGGGGCAGGGCACGCGCCTCGGCTATGACGGGCCCAAGGGGTGCTTCCCGGGGGGGGCGGTGAGCCAGAAGCCGCTCTTCCAGATGTTCGCGGAGGGGATCGCCGCGGCGGGGCGGGTCGCCGGCAGGGCGATTCCGTGGGCGATCATGACGAGCCCGCAGAACGATGCCGCGACGCGGGGGTTCTTCGAGGAGCAGCGGTTCTTCGGGCTGGCGCCGGAGGATGTCCTGTTCTTCCAGCAGGGGACGCTGCCGTCGCTGGAGATGGAGACGGGGCGGCTGCTGCTGGCGGAGAAGGGGCGCATCGCGACCAACCCGGACGGGCACGGCGGTTCGATCGACGCCCTGCACCGGTCGGGCGCGCTGCGGCGGCTGCGCGACCGGGGCATCGAGCACATCAGCTACTTCCAGGTGGACAACCCGCTCGCGCATCCGATCGATCCGGTGTTTCTTGGCCTGCACATCGGGACGGCGGACTCGTCGGGGGAGATGTCGAGCAAGATGCTGCCGAAGGTGGATGCCGAGGAGAAGGTCGGCGTCTTCTGCGCCCGGGACGGGCGGATCGTGATGGTCGAGTACTCCGATCTGCCGCGGGAGCTTGCCCGGCAGCGGGAGGCGGACGGCTCGCTGCGGTTCAACGCGGGGAGCCCGGCGATTCATGTTCTGGGGGCGGCGTTCGTGGAGCGCATCGCATCCGACCCGGCGTTCGCGCTGCCGCTGCACCGGGCGGAGAAGAAGGTCCCGCACATCGATCTGAAGACGGGGGCGCCGGTCGAGCCG
>CAYMJK010000122.1:0-4639 GCA_964390535.1 uncultured Phycisphaeraceae bacterium
CCGCGCAGGCCGCAACCCACGCCCAAGGGGTCACGACAGGAGCAGCCATGGCCTGGATCGCCAAGCCGTCCGCCACAACCGAGATCGATCGCCGCCGCGAGCCATACCTCACCGAGGCGATGCGCACGGAGCTGCGCGACCGCATCCTTCCCCGCTACGAGCAGCCGATGGCCGCCCTCCTCCCCGCCCTCCACATGATCCAGCACGCCCACGGCTGGGTCCCCGCCCAGGCGATGGAAGAGATCGCCGACTTCCTCGATATCCCGGCGGCCGATGTCATGGACACCGCGACCTTCTACGAGGAATACTGCCTCAAGCCCAGGGGCCGCAACGTCATCGCCGTCTGCCGCTCGATCGCCTGCGAGTTCTGCGGCGCCGGCGCCATAAGCCAGGCCGTGAAAGACAAGCTGGGGATTGATGTCGGGGAGACGACTGACGACGAGGCCTTCACCCTCATCGAGCTCGAATGCCTCGGCTCCTGCGGCACGGCCCCGGCCGCCCTCATCAACGAAACGCTGCACGAGAACCTGACGGCCCCGGCAGTGGGGGGGTTGATCGACGAGGCCCGGAAGACCGCCGCTGGCCACTGAGCTGTGCCCGGCGCCACCGACCGCTGCCGCGTCACCCGCGCAGCGACGCCATATCGATCACAAATCGATACCGCACATCGCTCCGCAGCATCCGCTCGTAGGCGTCGTTGATCTGATCCATCCGGATCATCTCGATGTCGGATGTGATCCCGTGCCTGCCGCAGAAGTCGAGCATTTCCTGCGTCTCCGGCAGCCCCCCGATGAGCGAGCCGGCGAGCGTGCGGCGCTTGAAGATCAGCCCCATCGCGTGCACCGGCGGATGTGGCGAGTCGGGGGCGCCCACAAGGCACATGGTCCCGTCGCGTCGCAGACAGTTGAGGTAGGCGTTCAGGTCGTGCGGCGCGGCGACGGTGTTCACGATGAAATCGAGTTGGCCCGCCTGCTGCTCCATCTCGTCGGCGTTCTTCGAGATCACGATATCGTGCGCCCCCAGCCGCCGGGCGTCCTCGGACTTGCCCGGCGACGTCGTGAACAGCGTGACGCGGGCGCCCATGGCGTTGGCCAGCTTCACCGCCATGTGCCCCAGCCCGCCCAGACCGACGACACCCACGCGGTCACCCTTGCGCACATTCCAGTGACGCAGCGGCGAGTACGTCGTGATCCCCGCGCACAGCAGTGGGGCAGCGCCCGCCGGATCGAGGTTCTCGGGGATGCTGAGCACGAAGTCCTCGTCAACAACGATTGATGAGGAGTACCCGCCGCAGGTCATCGGCTCCGGGCCGCTGGAATCGGGCGAGCCGTAGGTCATCACCATGCCCCCCTCCCCCTCGCAGTAATTCTCCAGCCCGTCGCGGCAGGATGCACACGTGCGGCAGGAACCGACCAGGCAACCCACCCCGACCGTGGCGCCGGGCTTGAACTTCGCGACCTCGTCGCCCGCGCTCGCCACGCGCCCGATGATCTCATGGCCCGGCACGAGCGGGTACTGCGTCATGCCCCACTCGTTGCGGGCCATGTGCAGATCGCTGTGGCACACGCCGCAGAAGAGGATGTCGATGGCGACATCCCGCGGGCCGGGCTCGCGCCGGCGGATGGTGTGCGGGGCAAGCGGCTTGTCGGCGGCATGAGCCGCGAAGGCGGGGGTGGGCATCGGGCGACTCCGGCAGGCGGGGGTGCTGATCTGCTCAAGGATAGAGCGAAGGGGGCGGGCGCGGACCAGGATCCGCTGCGAATGAAAGAACCCGCCTTCGATGCCCAAGCAGAATGGCGATCGGCTCTGGGCGAGGCTTTTCACGGGAGGTGTCATGCGATTCGTTGCTGCTGGCGTGGTGGTGGTCGGTGTCGTGTGTGGTGCTCAGGATGTCCCGGCGCCGCCAGAGCGGACGGGCGCCGCGATCGCCTCCACGGCAGGGGATGAGGTGCGGGCGATGTTCGCCACCGCGGGGGTGCAGCCCCGGCGGCTGCTGCTGCTGGGGACGTTCCACTTCAAGGATGCCGGGCTCGACACATACAAGCCTCAACATAGCTTCGATGCCCTGAGCGAGCGGCGCCAGGCGGAGATCAGCGACCTGCTGGACCGGCTGGACCGGTTCGATGCCGATGTCGTGTGCGTCGAGCGCAAGCGCAGCGTGCAGGACCAGATCGACGAGCAGTTCGCCGCCTACCTGGGCGGGACCTATGACCTCCCGGCAAACGAGATTTACCAGGTCGGGTTCCGGCTGGCCGAGCGGGAGGGGCTCGCCGGCGTCGTGACCGTGGATGCCGAGGCCCGCTGGCTGGAGCCGCGCCAAGACATTGAGGCGTGGGCGGAGGAAAACGGCCAGACCAAGCGGCTGGAAAACCCATACATGGCGGCCGCGTTCGGGTACATGCGGTCCGTCGATGAACGGATCGACGCATGGCCACTGATCGACAGCCTTCTCGCAATGAACAGCGAGCCGATCCTCCGCGGCTCGCACGGCCTCTACCTCACCGGTTCGTTCTCAGCCGGGAACGGATCGGAGTATCCCGGCGCCGACGGGTTCGTCTCCGCGTGGCACAACCGGAACCTGCGGATCTTCCAGAATATCCTGAACTCGACCGAGCCTGGGGATGATGTGGTGGTGGTCATCGGCGCCGGCCACGTGCCGCTGCTCAGGTTCATGGCCCAGTGCTCACCGGAATTCGAGTTGGTCGATGTGTTCGAGGTCCTGGGAGCGGAGTAGGCGCGCTGGGTGACAGTTGGTGGCAGCCACCTGCGACTCACCCGCCCTGCTCATAGATTCCCACGGCCCGCTCAAGGTCGCCTGCCGCGAGGTGATCCTCCCGGATCCACCACTGCAGCGAGCCGCCATCGCCCCACTGGAACCCGGGCCCGGTGAGGTCGAAGCAGAGCCGCGCCAGCAGCCGGTACCGGCTCGCCTCCCGCTTCAGAGCCGCCTCCTTGGACTTGTTCCGCTCCGCAAACTCCGGAACGGCCGCCGCGAGGCACGCCGCCGTGAAGCGGCTGTCGGACTGCCCCTCGATGATGTCGCCGAGGAGTTGATGCTCCTCCTTGAAATATGGCTGCTTCTGCACGCTGCTCACCAGGTCCATGCAACGATCCCAGCCGCCATCGGGATCGGCCTCCCCCTCCGCCTCGATCATCCGATTGAGAGCGTCAGCGCGGAGGCACTCCATGGGCATGAAGTCCACGGGCGTCTCGCGGTAGGCGAGCCACATGCGCTCCCCGTCACGCGGAAAATCCGGGGCAAACGACGGCCACGGGCGCCGATCCAGCGATCGCGACTCGTCCGGATCGAACGTCAGGTGGACGAGGCTCGGCTCGAAGACGTCGCCACGAATGACAGATTTCGCCATTCGCCTCGCCTCGCCAAGCTCGTCGTACCAGAACCGCAGCCAGCCGCGCGCCGGCAGCACGCCCTTCGGCGCGTGCTTTGCTACCTCGGACAGGCGCAACTGCCCGAGGAACGCAAGCGGATAATCGCCGCGCGATGGCCACGGCGCCGACCAGTGCAGGTCCGGCTCCCCGCCGAGCCTTGAGGCGCCGACCGGGCACGGTTTGTGCGGCGGCCACCTCGTCTGGATGCGGAGGCCGGGAACGATGGCGTCCTGGACGATCTCGCGGTGGCGCTCCAGCTTGTGCTTGCGGAGGAGCTTGACGATGCGGGGTTCTCGAGACTTACTCACGCGCAGGCATCCTGTCTGGCTGCAACTTCTCGGATCACGTCCGCGTGCTCCACCATGTAACGGGCTCGCTGAACGCTCAAACGGTCCTTATCGTCATAGAAGCGGCTGCTGAGCTCATCCAGCGGCTTCTCCTGCTCGTCGGTGAGCCTCGCGTACTGCTTGATTCGCTTCTCGCGGTTCAGCGAGGGCCCCTTCGGGATCGCTCCGGCCGCGCTGCGCAGGATGTCTTCGCACACCGGGCAATTCATAGCCTTGAAGGCTTCCATGGCGATAGGCCAATGGTCCCCCGCGGAGTTGTAAAAGTACTGGCTCAATCCGCCGTTGTTCACCTCCGCCTCGAACTCCACCGCCGCGATCACATGTTGGACCGGGCGCGGAAGAGCGTCAAAGCCGCCGTGGCCATCTTCGGCGCCCCAGAGCTTGTACGGGTCCGGCAGGTCGTGCAGGGTGAGGAGGGCGTCCACCGCGGCGCCTCGCGCCGTGGCGTCGTCCGAAGCAAGGTCGCGCTCGACTCTGCCGGCCACCGCGCCAGGGTCGGCGCGGGCAAGGGCGGCAAGGGCGCTGCCGTGGGCTCGCTTACTGGAATGATCACCGGCGTTTGCCATCGCTTCGATAAGGGACTTCAGGGACTCGGCCGGAATGTGTGATCCGGCGAAATTGAGCTGTTCGAGCACATCGGCCAGGTGCGGATTGTCCGCGCGAAGGCATCGCGGCGAGGCGAGCCAGGTGAGGGCGCGCTTCGGATCGATCGCCATGAGCGTCCGGGACGCCTTCCGATCCTCGAACTCGTTGAAAGGCGTCTCGCCGGCGACGATCGGCTCCAGTGCCGCGGCCACCGCGCGCTGGAAAGGTGGCGAGATGTGGCCGCTTCCGGCAGCGCGGCCAGCGCCGATCATCGCGTAGCTTCTGATCCGTCCGGTCTCGTCGGCCAATGCCGGGAC
>CAYMJK010000123.1:0-2564 GCA_964390535.1 uncultured Phycisphaeraceae bacterium
GAGGCGATCGAGACCGACGACTGGCGGCGGATGGCGGCGGAGCCGTCGCTCATCAACCTGGTGAACCTGATCATCCTGGAGGCGATCCGGGCGCGGGCGTCGGATGTGCACATCGAGCCGTTCGAGAAGGAGCTGCGCGTCAAGTATCGCGTGGATGGCGTGCTGGTCGAGCGGGATTCGCCGAGCTGGCGTCTGCAGCCGGCGATCACCAGCCGCATCAAGATCATGGGCGGGATGAACATCGCCGAGCGGTACGCGCCGCAGGATGGGCACATCACGCTGCGGTACGAGGGGCGCAAGATCGATCTGCGCGTCTCCACCGTGCCGACGCTGTACGGCGAGTCGATCGTGATGCGCATCCTCGACAAGGAGGCGATCAAGCTCGATCTGGAGACGCTGGGGATGCGGGCCGGCGACCGGGCGGCCATCGACCGGCTGATCGCCCTGCCGCACGGTATGGTGCTGGTGACGGGGCCGACGGGCTCTGGGAAGACGACGACGCTGTACGCGGCGCTGAGCAAGCTGTACGACCCGCGCAAGAAGATCCTGACCATCGAGGATCCCGTCGAGTACGAACTCACGGGTGTGAACCAGATCCCGGTGAACCCGAAGCGCGGCCTCAGCTTCGCCAGCGGGCTGCGCCACATTCTGCGGCAGGATCCGGACGTGATCATGGTCGGCGAGGTCCGCGACGCCGAGACGGCGGAGATCGCGATCCGGGCAGCGCTGACAGGGCATCTCATCTTCTCGACGCTGCACACGAATGACGCGGCGAGCGCCGTGGGGCGCCTGCTGGACATGGATGTCGAGCCGTTCCTGCTGGCGAGCGTGCTGGAGGCGTCGATCGCGCAGCGGCTCGGGCGCCGGCTGTGTGCGCACTGCCGGGAGGCGGCGCCGCTCGCCGAGCACGTGCGTCACCGGCTGTCGGATGTCGAGGCGGGGCTGTTCAAGGAAGGCCGGTGCTTCGACGCCGCGGGATGCGACCGGTGCGACAATTCCGGGCGGTACGGGCGCGTGGGATTCTACGAGTTTCTCGAGATCAACGGGCCGATGCGCTCGATGATCGCCGCCCGCTCGGGGCCGCGCGAGCTGCTCGGGGCGGCCAGCGAGAAGCACGTGACGATGCGGCGCGACGGGCTGGAGAAGGCGGCGCTGGGCGTCACCACGGTGGATGAGGTGCTGCGGGCTACGCAGGATGCCGGGGAGGACGATTGATGGGCGCCTTCCGGTACCAGACGACGACGGGCGCCACGGCGACCATTGATGCCCCGGACCGCGCGGCGGCGGTACGGGAGCTGCTCCGGCGCGGGGTGACGCCGGCGAGCATCGAGCCGGTGGAGGGGCGCGCGGCGCCGGGCGTCGGGCGTGGAGTCGGAGCTGGCGCCGGCGCGCGCGCAGCGATGACCTTCAGCCTCGGGGGCGGGATGTCGCGGGCGGAGATGGCCTCGCTGATCCGCGAACTGGCTACGGCGATCCACGCGGGGCTTCCGCTGGTGCTGGCGCTGCGCACGATCGCGCGGCAGGGGCGCAGCGAGCGGCAGAAGGCGATGCTGCGCGCGATCATCGAGGATGTGGAGCGCGGCCGGAGCCTCGCGGATGCCGCCGGCGCCCGCGGCAAGCCGTTCACGGATCTGACGGTGAATCTGATTCACGCGGGCGAGGTCTCCGGGCGGCTCGGCGATGTGCTGCAGCAGACGGCGGAGTTGCTCGATCGCGATGTGAAGCTGCGCCGGTCGCTGCTGGCGGCGACGTTGTATCCGATGATCCTGGCGCTGCTCATCACCGGGGCGGTGATCATCATCGTCACGGCGATCGTGCCGAAGCTGCTGGACAACCTGGCGGGGCAGATGATGACGCTCCCGCTGCCGACGCGGATCGTGCAGGGGACAGCGCAGTTCTTCGAGGCGACGTGGTGGTGGCTGATCCCGGCGATCGTTCTCGGGGTGTACGGGCTCGGGCGGCTGTATGCGCAGCCGGGCCCGCGGCTGAAGATAGACCGGGCCCTCATTGGCACGCCGATTCTCGGGGGGCTGCTGCGCGATGTCGCGGTGGCGCGGTTCACGCGGACGCTGGGCACGCTGACCAGCGCTGGCATCGGCGTGCTGCAGGCGCTGCGCATCACCCGCGGCACGCTGAACAACCGGGCGATGGAGTTGGTGATCGACGATGTGTGCGAGCAGGTGGCCGGTGGCCGGACGATCGCCGAGCCGATGGAGGAGAGCGGGCTCTTCCCGCCGATGCTCGTGCAGATCGTGAACCTGGGCGAGCGCACGGGGCGGTTGGATGAGCTGCTGCGCAACGCGGCTGACGCGTTCGACGCGCGGACCGAGCAGAGCCTGAAGCTGCTGACGACAGCGCTGCCGCCGATCCTGGTGGTGATCATGGCGTCGGTGGTAGGGTTCGTGGTGCTGGCGATTCTGCTGCCGCTGCTGGAGTTCCAGGAGCAGGTGGCGACTTGATGAGGATGCACATGAAAAAGACAGCGAACGCAGAGAACGCAGAGGGAGCGCAGAGATCGCGGAAGGGGGAAATGGGTCGCGCGCAAGCTGCGCTTGCGGCTTTTC
>CAYMJK010000124.1:0-3736 GCA_964390535.1 uncultured Phycisphaeraceae bacterium
TAGCGGATTCGAGCGCCCATCTGGATCGCCAGACTCATGGCCGGGGATCGGGGGCTGCCTTTGCGCCCCGGCCCCGGCTGTCGACGTGACGCCCTTTCGGGCGCCTGCGGGCGGCAGGGGGCGCGGGCCGCGCGCTCCAGACGTGTGTGCTCCATCAAGCGGATCAGGGCAACGCCTGCCTGCGGCCGCTTTCAGCGGCCCTTCACGCCGGCTTCAGAGTACAGTGGCATACTTTGCCCGATCGCGCAAAGGAGATTGTGCCATGGGTGGAGGTCTGCGGGCGCTGGTGGCGGGTGTGGCAGCGTGGAAGCTGGGCGGCGGGATCATCGGGACGATCATCGTCTTTCTGATCGTCTTCTGGCTGCTGGGCCTCCTGTTCTGAGGCGCCGGAGCGCCGAACAGCGTGCGGCCCGGCCGCGGGAGCGCCCACCGATCGGCGCCTTCCCGCCGATTCCTCCTCGTTGATCTTCGCGTTTCGCTTTCCCTACGCCGCCTCGCCGCTGGCGCGCCGGTGCCGCCCGTGGGCATCCTGCATCGCGCGGCTCAGCCCGTAGTGCCGCTCCAGCGCCTCGGCGAAGTCCGTCTCGCGCGACAGCGTGAAGTAGCACGCGCCGCCGAAGCTCGCGCTGGCGAACCGGATCGCGCGAGTCAGGTTCCCGGCCGTCGTGCAGGCCACGATGTTCGGCCCGTCGTACGCCAGCGGGATGATCCCGAACTGCCACGCCTGCCGCCGGCTCACCAGATCGCGCACGTACGCCTCGATCGGGCGGTCGCGCGGGTCGAGCCACTCCGCCGACCGGGCGTACTGCTCCGCCCAGACCGCCTCGATGACGCGGGCGCTGACGCCGAACATGTCCTCGGCGAGCTGGCCGAACGGTGTCGCCCCGTCCCCCTGCTGCGCGAGCACCTGATCGCGCTGCGCTGCGGTCAGCACCCCTCGCTCCACCAGCAACTGGCCCATCGGTACCGTCATGCCCGCTCCCTTCGCGCGGCAATGGCCGCCGCAGGCAGATCGGCCTGGCGGGATTCGGGCTGAACCGGCGCCCGGCCCGCCGGCGCCGCATCGGCCGATCTGGGCGACCGGCGCAGCCTCTGCCGCAGGGACCGGGGGCGCCGGCAGAAAGAAGCGCCGCGCGGCTGGCGATTGCGCGGATCGAATTGCAGGGGCCGGGGCCCCACGGCCGCTATCCTTCCCGCCCCCAATGGCCCGCAAGCCCAACAGAACAGCCCGGCTGCTTGTGCCGCTCATCGCAGGCGCCATCGGGCTCGCCGCGGCGTGGGCGATGTTCAAGGGCGGGCAGCAGAAGCCGCCTGCCCCGACTGCCCCCGCGACCCCGACTGCCCCCGCGCCGACCGATCCGGCCTCCGACCCGTCCAGCCCCTCCGCCGGCGACCCGGGGGCCTCTGACGGCGGTCAAGAGGCGCCTGAGGGCGTCGCTCCGGGCGAGACGCAACCGGTGGACTCGCAGCAGGCTTCCGGGGCGGGCGCCGCCACCGAGCCCGTCCTCCCGCCAGCGGAGCCGGATGAGCTCGGCGCCCGGCAGGCCCAGACCCCGGAGCAGACGCCGGAGCTGGCGCCCGGGCCCGAGGACATCGAGCCGGCGATCGCCGGCCTGCGGGCCGAGTTGGTCGAGCCCGGGCCGCTGACGCCGATCGGCGGGCTGGATCCGGATGCCGGAGATCGGCTCGCGATCGCCTTCTCCGATCTCGGCGCCGGGATCGACACGGTGCAACTGGCCGACTATTTCGAGTCGGTCAAGCGCCAGAACCATCTGACGATCCAGCATGAGCACACCAGCCCGAGCGGCGCCCGTCTCACGCCGCTGGCGGCGTACCGCGTCGAGATCGACGGGCAATGGGTTCTCATCGGCAGCGGGCCGGACGAGGCGCCGGTCTGGCGCGAGGTCGGGCCGGGCGCCTTCGAGGCGCACCTGATCGACGCCGCGGGGGAGCGCATCGCCCGCATCACGCGCACGTACGAGATCGTCGAGGGGACGCACGCGGTGCGCCTGCGCCAGTCGGTGACCAACCTGACCGACGCCGCGATGACGGTGGCGTGGCAACAGGTCGGCCCGAGCGATCTTCCCGCCGACCGCGGCGGGTATGGCGGTGACAAGCGGCGGGTGCGCTTCGGGTACGTGGCGCCGAACTGGCCGGGGAACGTCGTCGGCAACGACTATCTGGTCTCGCGCGACAAGGCCGTCGGCCCCGTGGTCCAGCAGCCGAACGGCGCCCGTCTGCTGCAGTCGGTACGCCAGCTCTGGCCGAACGATCGGGCCAGCCGGCACGGCTACCAGCTCACATGGGTGGGCATGACCAACCGCTACTTCGGCCTGGCGATGTACCCGCTGCAGGAGAGCGCCGGGCCTCCGGTCACGCTGGCTCTGCCCGAGGCGGCGCTGGTGGAGCGCGTGGTGTCCAACCGCGTCGATGACCAGGCGCCGATCGCGCTGCTCACCACCAGCGCGCCGGTGGAAGCCGCCCCCGGCGCCGAGGCCCGCTTCGACATGATGGTCTTCGCCGGCCCGCTTGCCCAGGACGACATCCTGTCCAGCCCGGGCGCCGAGGTGGTGAATCTCGGCGGGCTGGTGCAGTACAACTTCGGCGGCCCGTGCGCCTTCTGCACGTTCGGGTGGATCACCCACGCCCTCATCGGCCTGCTGAATCTCCTGCACAACTATCTCGTCTTCGACTGGTCGCTGGCGATCATCCTGCTGGTCGTCGTGGTGCGCACGGTCCTGCACCCGGTGACCAAGTGGTCGCAGATCCGGCTGACGCGGTTCGGCAAGCAGATGCAGGAGATGGCGCCGAAGCAGAAGAAGATCCAGGAGAAGTACAAGGACGACCCGAAGAAGGTCCGCGAGGAGATGAGCAAGCTCTGGCGCGAGGAGGGGATCAACCCCGCCGGCGCCCTCGGCTGCCTGCCCATGTTCCTGCAGACGCCCGTCTGGATCGCCCTGTACGCCTCGCTCTACTTCGCGGTGCAGCTCCGCCAGGAGCCGGCGTTCTTCGGTGTCTTCCAGAAGATCTCCGGCGGCTCGTGGGAGTTCATGGCCGACCTGTCCCGCGCCGACGCATTCCTTCCGCTTCCTGCGAGCTTCGAGATCCCGCTCATGGGCGAGATCTCCAGCCTCAACGTTCTCCCCCTGCTGCTCGGTATCGTCTTCTTCATTCATCAGAAGTACATGTCGCCGCCGCCATCGGCGACCATGACGCCCGAGCAGAAGCAACAGCAGCGGATGATGAAGATCATGATGGTGGTCATGTTCCCCGTCATCATGTACAACGCCCCCTGCGGGCTCAGCCTGTATTTCATCGCCAACTCCACGCTCGGCATCTTCGAGAGCCGGTACATCCGCGCCCACGTCACCAAGCTCGACCTGCAGCCGAAGAAGACCGGCCCGACCATGTTTCAGCGGGTGATGGAGCAGGCCGAGCGCCGGCGCCAGGCCGTGCAGGGCGGGCAGAGTCCGAAGAGCTTCGGCCGCGCCGGCCCCGGGGGACAGGGGCGCGGCCGCGGCGGGCCGGCCGGGTCGAGCCCCGGAAAGCGCTCCCCGCGGCGGTGACGGCCGATCCGCTCGGGCAGATGGCCATGAATTCTCGCATCGCCGCGCTCGCCGCGAGGCGGCGCGCGCGTAAAGATAGGGCAAGCTGCACGGAGTGGGAATCCGCCGCATGCGCGGGCCTTGACAGCCCGGCTTTGATCTGGTATGGACGGCGCGGCGGCACTCGCCGC
>CAYMJK010000125.1:0-5357 GCA_964390535.1 uncultured Phycisphaeraceae bacterium
GGGCCCGCCGACGATCACCGTCGTCCCCCCCGGCGCCTTCCACCAGTGGATGGCCTCCCTCTGCAATCTCGGCTGCCAGCACAAGACCCACAGCTGCGCGAACCACCGTGAGCTCCTGGAGCAGATCGCGGTCGCGGCGAACTGACGGCGCGTTGCGTACAGAGCCGCAACTCGTCGTCCGGGGACGCTTCGTGCTCGGGCGCCGATCTGCCCGCAGCTTGGGCGCCTGCGCCGCCCTCCGCGGCCCGCTGCGTAGAATCGCCTCTGCCCAACCCGGCGCCGGGGCAGCGCGCGATGGCCCATGCGGATCCTCATTTCCAATCCTGACACCATCGGCGATGTCGTGCTGCGCCAGCCCCTCCTTGCCCGGCTTGCCCGCGATGGGCACGAGGTCGCCCTCGTGGCGCCCCCCCTCGTCGCCCCCCTCATCGACCTCATCGCCCCCGAGGCCCGTGTCATCCGCTGCGAGCTCAACGCATACGCCGCGGGTCTCGAGCCGGCCGATGCGCGGCTGGACCCCGTGGTCGAGGCCGCACGCGACTTCGACCCGGAGGTCGTCGTGGCAGCGCCCTGGCAGCTCACGCCGGTCGAATCACGGCTGCTGAACGAATTCCCGCAGACGCGGCGGGTCGGCTTCGCCGGCCGCCGCTTCTTCGACCCGGTCCGGGCCGCCCCCCCCGACTGGCCCCTCCCGCTGGATCAGGCGATCGAGGCCCCCATCGAGACGCCGGAGGTTCGCAAGAATCAGCTCCTGGCGGGGGCCATCCTCGGCCGGTCGGTCCGCCTCGGCGATCCCCGGCTGACGCCCACCGAGGAGCACAAATCCCTCGCTGCGGCAGCCCTCGAGAAAGCCGGGCTGGCGCCGGGGGCCTACCTTGTCGCCTGCGTCGGTCACACCGACTGGACGCGGATCCGCAACTGGCGGCCCCAGAATTGGGGGGCCGCCCTGGCGCACTGGCGCACGGCCCACGGGCGGGACATCCTGCTGGTCGGGTCGGAGGCGGAGCGCGACAGCGCCCGCGAGGTTGCGCGGCACATGGGCGACGCCGGGGCCGGGTGCGCCGAATGGTTCGGCGCAGGTCAGGGCGACCTGCCGACCCTGGTGGGGCTGATCGCGCTATCGCGCGGGTATGTCGGGCGCGATACCGGCCCGATGCACCTCGCCGCAGCGCTCAAGCAGCCGGTGCTGGCGGTGTTTGGCGGCGGGACCTGGCCGCGGTTCACCCCGGCCGTCGATCCGAGCGTGACGCTGACGGTGAGCGTGCCATGCGTCGGGTGCGAGTGGCGGTGCGATCTTGAGGATTCGCACTGCATCAAGGAAGTTCCGCTGGCGGAGGTGATCCGGGCGATAGATGAACTCGAGTCGGGCGCGATCACGAAGCGCACCCTGCGGGCCCTGCCGCCCCCGCCAGCCGTGGCGGCCCGCATCGGCGTGGAACTGACGCGGGCGGCCCGCGAGCGGCTGGTGCAGATCTCGATCGAGCGATTCGGCGACGATGCAGGGGATTCGGAAGTGACAGCGACACTGACCAAGGAACTGGATGACTCCCGCACCGGGCAGGAGCAGGAGCGCCGCCGGCGGGCCGAATCCGAGGCCGAGCTCAAGGTCCTGCGCGAGCAGCGCGGGCAGGAGGCCGAGCGGATCGAGCGGCTCGAGGACCGGCTCGAGCATCGGACCAATGAACTGCTGGAGGCCCGCGAGCGACGCGCCGAACTGAAGGGCCAGCTCGACATGGAGCGCCAGGAGTCGGCCCGGCTGCGCCAGCAGCTCGAGGCGCGGGCCGAGCAGCTCGCAAGAGCGCAGGCCGAGGTCCAGCAGAGCGAAGCGCTGCGCCGGGAGCTTGCGGCCGAGCGGGCCCGCGCCGAGGACCTTGCCGCGGCCGAGTCGAAACTGGCCAAGGAGGTCAAGCGCCTCACCGCCCGGATCGACGAGCTGCGCCGACAGGCGGACGGGGCGGCCCTTCCCGCGGAGGCGCACGACCTTCAGGTGAAGCTCGGCCGCGCCGTCAGCGACCGCGATGCCGCGATGAAGCTGAGCCGGCAGCGCGAGCACGAGATGATGGTGCTGCAGTCGCGCCTCGACGACCTGCTCGCCTCCCGCTGGCGCAAGCTCGGCCAGAAGATCGGCGTCGCCATGACGCTGCCGTGGGAGGAGAATCTCAACGGCCCGCGCAACGGCGCCGGGTGAACGCATGCCCCGCCGGACCCCCGCCGGCGAAGGATTCAACGCGCAGCCAGGGAGAGCACGTGCCCGAGACCGCCGTCGAGACACCAGAGATCAGGACGATGCCCATCGCCCTCAAGCCGCGCGCTGCCGCCGACGCCACCTTGGTCCGCCGCAGCATCGAGGGCCTCGGCCGCTGGCCATTCGTGGCGCCGCAGGTCAGGCTGCCGGCCACCATGCCCGGGGGCAGGCCGTGGCCGAAGATCTCGATCGTCACGCCCTCGTACAACCAGGGGCGCTACATCGAGGAGACGATCCTCAGCATCCAGCGCCAGGGGTATCCGAACCTCGAGCACATCATCATGGATGGCGGCTCGAAAGACGACACCATGAAGGTGGTGGAGAAGTACCGCAAGGGCATTGCCATCGCCGTGAGCGGAAGGGACAAGGGCCAGTCGGACGCCATCAACAAGGGGTTTGCCAAGGCTACCGGCGAGATCTGCACCTGGCTGAACTCCGATGACATGCTTGCCCCCGGCGCCCTGGCCAGCGCGGCGATGGCGTTCGCCACCAGCGGCGCCGACATGGTCAACGGCATCTGCCAGGTGTACAAAGACGGCCGCCTGACCCACCAGTGCACCAACTCGAACCCCGACGGCCCCATCCCCCTGCGCGACCTGCTCGATGTCGACAACTGCTGGATGACCGGCCAGTTCTGGTGGCAGCCCGACTGCTTCTTCACCCGGGACCTCTGGGAGCGGGCGGGCGCGCACGTGCGCGTCGACTGGTACTACTCGATGGACTACGAGCTCTGGCTGCGCTTCGCCGAAGCCGGCGCCAGGCTGCACACCATCGGCCGCCCCGTCTGCTGGTTCCGCACCCACGAGGAGCAGAAGACCAGCGAGGCCGATGGCGGGGGCTTCAAGGCCGAACTGCCCAAGGCCGCGGCGGACTTCTGCGCCAAGCGCGGCATCGAACTGGCGCCGCGCACGCTGCCGAAGGGCAAGCAGCGTCTCAAGGTCGTGCTCTTCAACGACTTCGGCTGGCACTTCGGCGCCGGCATCGGGCACCGGCGCGTCGCCGAGGCCCTCGCCGCCGCCGGTCACGAGGTCGTCTGCCTCGCCGCGGCCCGCGCCCGCCCGTGGATGGAGCGGCCGAAGCTCACCACCCGCGATGTCGTCGGCAAGATCGCCGCCCACGACCCCGACCTGGTGATCGTCGGCAATCTGCACGGCGCCGAGATCCGGGCCGAGATCCTGGATGCCATCACGCGCAAGTTCGAGACCGCCTTCCTGATGCACGACCTGTGGCTGCTCACGGGCCGCGGCTCGTACATCGGCGGCTGCGACTGCTACAAGACCGGCGATGTCGCCGCCTGCACATGCCCGGCCGCCTATCCGAAGCTCCCCAAGGAGCAGGAGCGGCCGCAGTGGGCCCTGAAGCGGCGCATCCTCACCGGCGACCGCCGCCTCACCATCCTCGCCAACAGCGAGTGGACGAAGGCCCGCGCTGCCGAGGCGCTGGAGGCCTCCAGCGGCGCGCCCGTCGATCTCGGCGGCCGGCCCGGCCTCGAGACGATCAAGCTCGGGCTGGATACCGACGTCTTCCGGCCGCGCGACAAGGCGATGTGCCGCGAAATGCTCGGGCTCGATCCGGAGGAGTTCATCATCATGGCCTCCAGCGCCTCACTGGAGGATGACCGCAAGGGCCTGCGGCATCTGGCGGAGGCGATGGCGCGCCTGGACCTGCCGGACGCCCGCGTCATCTGCGCCGGGTGGTTCCCGGAAGGGCAGGTGGCGCCGATCCCTGGCATGAAGGGATTGGGGTACATCGACGATCCGCGCCAGCTCGCGCTGGCGTACAGCGCGGCGGACATCTTCGTCGGGCCGAGCGTCGAGGAGGCGTTCGGCATGGTCTTCCTCGAGGCGGCGGCGTGCGGCACGCCGGCCATCGGTTTCGATGTCGGCGGCGTGCCGGAGGCGATCACGCACGGCGTGACCGGACTGGTGGTGGACGAGGTCTCGCCGCAGGCCTTGGCGGAGGCGATCCGGTCGCTGCATCAGGACGAGGGGCTTCGGCGCGATCTGGGCGCGTGGGGACGGATCCACATCGAGAACGAGTGGTCGCTGTGGTCGGGGTATCACCGGCTGCACACGGCGCTGCGGGCCAGCGGCGCCGGCGAGCGCATCGGCCTGAGCCGCAAGATCGACTTCACCCGCCCATCCAGCGTTCCCGACGCGATGATCGTAAAACCGACGATGCCGCCGTATGAGCCGATCAGCGGCTTCGGCGCCGAGGAGGGGCCGGTCCCGTCGAAGAATCTCGGGCGGTTCCGCTGGATGCTGGGGCCGCAGGCGATCTTTCGTGCGCACAGCGAGTTCACCGGCCGGGCCCGCCTGCTGATCGACTGCCGCACGCCGCACGCCGGCCAGCGGCTGCGTCTGATGCATCAGGGGCGCATCGTCGGCGAGCAGGCGCTGGCGGCGGACGATGCCCGCAGCACGATGGTCTCATTTGCGCTCGAGGCGCGGCGGGGAACCAATCGGTTCGAGCTTCACGCGTGGAAGTGGTCCCCGGAGGGCCGGCCGCTGGCGGCGCAGATCTCGTCGATCAATCTCGTGCCGGAGGGTTGAGGGGGCCGGATAACGAACCCAGATGGCGCAGATGGGGGAAGGATGGGGGATGTGGTGTCGGGGGGCGGGGGTGTGCTGCAACTGCCAGCCACGGGGGCCCAAGGAGTCCGCATGAGCAATCCACTGCGATGGGCTTGGCGGCGGAAGGGGCGGCTGGCCGCGGGGGCGCTGCTGCTGGGGATAGCGGGGTATAGCGGGGCGTGCGCGCTGATCGACGGGCGGGAGAGTCCGACCGATCGGCTCGTTGCGATGGAGGATGGGCGGAGGGTGGGATACCGCCAATGTCTTGTGGGGGCGGCCCCGGCGCGGCGGGTGGCGCTGGTGCATGGGGCGCCGGCGGACGCGGGGAGTTGGGATCGGCTCATCGAGCAGCAGGGCGCCGCCCTTGCGGGGCTGGATGTGATCGCGGTGGATCGGCTCGGCTACGGCAACTCGGCGGAGGGGACCGAGACGAGCCTGGCAGCGCACGCGGCGAGTCTGTCGCCGCTGCTGACGCATGGCACGGTGCTGGTGGGGCATTCCTACGGCGGGCCGGTGGCGCTGCGGGCGGCGGCGGACTA
>CAYMJK010000126.1:0-2529 GCA_964390535.1 uncultured Phycisphaeraceae bacterium
GATCGCGCGGACCTGTGACCTCTTCCTCCCGGTCAAGCCGGGCCGCGACACGGCGCTCTTCAGTGGCATCCTGCACCTGATGATCGAGCACGACTGGATCGATCACGACTTCATCGCGCAGCACACCGTCGGCTTCGACGCGGTCGCGGCCGCCGTACGCGAGTGGACCCCGCAACACACCGCCGCCGTCACCGGCATCGCACCGAAGACGATCGAGCAGGCCGCCGAGTGGTGGGGCACCGCGAAGACGAGCTTCCTGATGCACGCCCGCGGCATCGAACACCACACGAGCGGCGTCAACAACGTGATGAGCGCGATCAACATCGTGCTCGCCTCGGGCCGTATCGGCCGCCCGGGCTGCGGCTACGGCACGATCACCGGCCAGGGCAACGGCCAGGGCGGGCGTGAGCACGGCCAGAAGTGCGACCAGCTGCCCGGCGGCCGCGATCTCGGCAACGCCGAGCACCGCGCCTACATCGCCGGGGTGTGGGGCATCGCTCCCGACGAACTCCCACGGAGCGGTGTCGACGCCTACGAGATCGTCCGCAAGGCGGATCGCGGCGAAGTGAAGGGACTGCTGAGCATCTGCTTCAATCCCGTCGTCTCGCTGCCCGACAACAACTTCGTCCGCCGCGCCCTCGAGAAGCTCGACTTCTACGTCGCGATCGACTTCTTCCTCAGCGAGTCCGCGCGCTACGCCGACATCGTCCTCCCCGGCTCCCTGCACGAAGAGGACGAGGGCACGGTCACCCAGCTCGAAGGCCGGGTCATCAAGATCAACAAGGCGGTCGAGTGCCCCGGCGAGGCCCGTCCCGACTGGCGGATCATCCAGGACATCGCCAAGGCGCTGGGCCGCGAGCGCGGCCTGAGCTTCGCCAACCCGCGCGAGATCTTCGAGGAGCTGCGCATCGCCTCCAAGGGCGGGGTCGCCGACTACTCCGGGATCACCTGGGAGCGGGTCGAGGAACAGATGGGCGTCTTCTGGCCCTGCCGCAGCGAGACCGCAGACGGCCCGCCCACGCCGAGCGCACGCGGCACACCCCGCCTCTTCGAGCCCGGCTCGTGGAACCCGATCGCCAAGGGCGCAGGGCCCTTCTACTTCCCCGACGGCAAGGCCCGCTTCAACGTCACGCCGTACAAGGGCCCCGCCGAGGACGTCGACAGCGAGTTCCCGATCATGCTGACGACCGGCCGCGTCGTCAGCCAGTTCCTCTCCGGCAACCAGACGCGCCGCATCGGACCGCTCGTCGATCACTACCCCGAACCGCGGATCGAGATGCACCCGCGTCTCGCCGCCAGGCTCGGCATCGCGGAAGGCGACTGGGCGACGGCCGAGAGCCGCCGCGGGACCTGCACGCTGCGCGCCTCGGTCGTCACCACGATCCGCCCCGACACCGTGTTCATCCCCTACCACTGGTCGGGCAACAAGAGCGCCAACCAGCTGACGATCTCGGCCCAGGACCCGGCGTCCAAGATTCCCGAATACAAGGTCTGCGCGGTACGGGTGAGCAAGGCGGCCGCCCCTCCCGAGTATGCCGGCCAGCTCGAGCCCCAGCAGTGAATCGGGCGCTCTTGCGTCCCGCCCTCCTACCTACGATCCCCGTCGCCCGACCTCGCGACCCGCGACCATGCCCGTCCCCAGCGAACTGATCTTCTTCATCGACCAGGGCCGCTGCATCGGCTGTCAGGCCTGCGTCCAGGCCTGCACCGAGTGCGACACCCACAAGGGCCAGTCGATGATCCATCTCGACTACATGGACCGCGCCCAGTCGACACAGACCCACCCGGTCGTGTGCATGCACTGTGATTCGCCGACCTGCGCCGAGGTCTGTCCCGCCGACGCGATCAAGCGCACCGAGGACGGCGTCGTTCAGACCGCCCGCAAACCGCGCTGCATCGCCTGCAACAACTGCGTGCTCGCCTGCCCCTTCGGTGTCCCGAAGATGAGCACTGGCACGAGCCTGATGATGAAGTGCGACATGTGCTACGACCGGACATCCGTCGGCCTCAAGCCGATGTGCGCTTCGGTCTGCCCCAGCCAGGCTCTCGCGTATACAACCCGGGAGGAGATGGCCCGGCTGCGCCCCCATGCCGAGCCGGTCAACAGTTTCCAGTTCGGCGCGCAGACGATCACGACGAAGGTCAACGTGATGGTGCCGCGCGGCTCCGGAGAACCCACCGTCGACGTGACCGCGGCCATGTACGAACCGACGATCGGCCGCGACCTGCTCGACGACGTGTTCGCGTCGATCGACGACCCGCTTCCCGGCGACGGCACCGGCACCCGCGATAGCAGCAGAGGCGACAGCAGCAGAGGCATCGACCAGTGAACCGACCCGGAACCCGACGTTCGCCTCGTGACGAGACCGACATCACCGCTCCCGACGGCCGCCCGCTCGCCGAACAGCCGCGCTGGCGCAAGGACTTCCCGATCGACTGGGGCCAGGACGACTACGTCTCGCGCCGGGATCTGGTGAAGTTCGTCGTGCTGACCAGCGCCGCCTTCGCGGTCGGACAGTGCTGGGTGGC
>CAYMJK010000127.1:0-3329 GCA_964390535.1 uncultured Phycisphaeraceae bacterium
GGACACCACGCCGCACCTGATGACGATGACGGGGGAGTTCATCGGCTCGCTGCCGTGGGCGAGCCCGGAGCAGGCGATCGGCTCGGCGGGCGGGCTGGATGTGCGCACGGATGTGTACTCGCTGGGCGTGATCCTGTATCAGATGCTGACCGGGCGGTTCCCGTATCAGGTGATCGGGAACATGCGGGATGTGCTGGACAACATCCTGAAGGCGGAGCCGGCCCGGCCGAGCACGATCCGGCGGCAGATCAACGATGAGGTCGAGACGATCGTCCTCAAGTGCCTGAGCAAGGACAAGGAACGCCGGTATCAGTCGGCGGGGGATGTGGCCCGCGACATCCGGCGGTACCTCGCGGGAGAGCCGATCGAGGCGAAGCGCGACAGCGGCTGGTACGTGCTGAGCAAGACGCTGCGCCGGTACCGGGCGCCGGTGGGGGCGGGGGCGACGCTGGTCATCATGCTGCTGGTCTTCGGCGTGGCGATGACGGTGATGTACCGGCGGGCGGATGCGGCCCGCGCGGCGGAGACGGTCGCGGCGACCGCCGCTCTGGCGGCCCAGGAGCAGGCGGAGGAGCAGCGGGAGCACGCGCAGGACAACTTCGAGCAGACGTGGGCGCTGGCCTCGACGCTCGGGTTCGAACTGTTCGACCTGATCGACAATCTGCGCGGGGCGACGGAAGCCAAGAGCCGGCTGCTGGAGGAGGTGGCTGCGGCGCTGGAGGCGGTCAGTGTGGATGAGCGGGCGGACGATCCGGCCTTCCAGCTCGATTACGCCCGGGCGCTGACGCGGCTTGCGGAGCTGCTCGGCGGGCGGTCGCTGCACCGGGTGAACGACTCGGAGCGGGCCCGGTCGCTGGCGGATCGCAGCGCCGGGGTGCTGGAGCGGCTGCGGCAGGCGAACCCGAACGATCATGTGGCGACGACGGCGCTGGCGGAGGTGCGCCGGGTGCAGGCGTACCTTGCGCGCGGGCGCCGGGCGTTCGACGAGGCGCAGGGGCGGTACCGGGAGGCGATCGACCTGCACAACGAGGCGGTCGGCGCCCGTGCGGCGACGGCGGCCCAGCGGCTGGAAGCCCAGAAGGAGCGGGCCTCGACTCTCATCGAGTTCGGTGATCTGTACACGATCTGGGTTATGGAGGGCGACACCGGGGGCGACGCCGAGGGACTGCTCACGCAGGCGAACCTGCGGTATGACGAGGCGAGCGTGTTCTGGCAGGGACAGGCCGCGGAGGATCCGGCGGACACCGAGGCGGCGCGGTGGCGGGGCATCCTGCTCCTGAAGCGGAGCAGGGCGGAGGTGCTGCGCGGGCGCATCCACATGGGGGCGGCCCAGCAGTCCGATGACGACGAGGTGAAGCGGCAGGAACTGGCGGCCGCGCGCGACCCCCTGGTGGCGGCGGCGGGACTGGGCGCAAGCGCCGTGGATGTGTTCGTGCCGCTGGCGGAATCGGCGACGGCGGATGCCGAGGCGGCGCGTGACACCTTCCTGGCCCATGACGCCATCGGCGAAGCGGAGAAGCGGCTTGCGATCGCGCTACGCCGGCTGGCCGAGGTCACGCCGGACGAACCTGCCGCGGCGGGGGTGCGCGAGGAGGCGGAGGCGGCCGAGGCGCGGTCGCTGGCGGCGTACGGCGAGGCCGTGCGGGAGGCGCGCCGGCTGGCGGAGAGCGACGAGTCGAACCTGATGGCGCGGCGCGACCTCGCACTGACGCTCGGCGCGATCGGCCAGCAGCGGAGCGCCGCTGGACTGGACGGGGCGAGCGAGGCCCTGAACGAGGCGCTGCTGTTCGGCGAGGACCTCTACGCCAACGACCCCTTGGCGCAGTTCCGGAGGGACCTCGCGGTCATGCGGTACTTCCTTGGTGAGTATGAGCGCCGGCTGGGCGAAGGGGCCGAGGGCGCCGCGCAGGAGCAGCATTACCGGGCCGCTCTGGACCACTACCGACAGGCGCAGGGGCATTTCGAGGGGCTTGCCGCGGAGGGGAACGCCGCGACGGCGAAGAGCCGGGCGGAGGCCATCGAGGGTCGCCTCGGCCCCGGATAGGCGTTATTGCGGGGGGCCGCGGAGTTGCCCGCGTCGCTGGCGCGGCGCGGGGCGGCGGCCGGGGGCGATGGCGGTGAATTCCCAGAGCGGCTCGGCGCGGCTGGAACTGCAATAGCCAGCCGGGCGGTGACATCTTGCATCGGAGCCGGATGCCGGAGCCGAAAGTCCAGGCCGAATCGATGTCGCGTCCCCTCGGGGAGCAGGAGTTCGGCGTGCGCTTCGAGGCCGACCGGCGGCGGCTGTGGACGATCGCGGCGGCCATTCTGGGGTCGCCGCACGACGCCGATGATGTGGTGCAGGAGGCGTCGGTGGTTGCGATGGGGAAGCTGGACCAGTTCCGGCCGGGAACGAGCTTCGTTGCGTGGATGGGACAGATCGTGCGTTATGTGGCGCTCAACCAGTTGCGCAAGAGGCAGCGGGATCGTTCGGTCGGAATCGACCCGGACGGACTGGAGCGGTCCGGACGGGATGGGGGGCGGGATGGGGGATCGCCGGAGCCGGAGTTCAAGGGGGCGGTTCTGGAGGCGGTGGGGGGGCTGGAGGAGACGGCGCGGACGTGCCTGCTGCTGCGGATCGTCTGCGAGATGAGCTATCGCGAGATCGCCACGGCGATGGAGATCCCCGAGGGGACCGCGATGAGTCATGTCCATCGTTCCCGGATGGCGCTGCGCGAGCGCCTCTCCGGGTGGGAGCCGCACGGGGCGCAGAAGGCGGTGTCGTGAATGACTGAGGGTCGTGACAGCCTGCTCGAGCGATACTTCGATGGCGCGCTGAGCGAGGACGAGCGCCGCGAGTTCGAGCGCACTGCGCAGGAGTCGCCCGAGCTGCGCGCACAGATCGAGCTGCAGGGGCGGATCGAGGGAGCCCTGCGGGAGATCTTCGCCGATGGCGTCCCCGAAGCCGACGCCATCCCGATCGGGCGCGGAAGCCCCGGCGAGTTGAGCTGGCGGCGGCTGATGGTTTACGCCGCGGCGGTCCTCCTGCTGGCGGGGGCAGGGGTGTGGATGCGGCACACGATCAGCCAGCGCAACAGCTTCAACCCGATCAACTCGCCGGAGCGGATCTACACCCGCCTGGTGCAGACCGGCTTCGAGCCGGAGTTCGTGTGCGAGCCGGGGCCCGAGTTCGTCGCGGCGGTGGAGGACCGCTTCGGGGAGGGGCTGGACATCGAGCCGCCGGCGGGCGTGGAGGTCATCGGCTGGGCCTACGCCGACCCGCAGGCGGCGGGGGCGTACACGGGGCAGATCCTGAGCCCGGACATGCTCATCCTCATGGCGTATGTCGA
>CAYMJK010000128.1:0-3316 GCA_964390535.1 uncultured Phycisphaeraceae bacterium
TCCTTGTGCATCATCTCCCGGCCGCGGAAGCGCTGGGTGATCTGCACCTTGTGGCCGTCGATGAGGAAGCGGCGGGCCTGGTCGACGCGGATCTGCACATCGTGCGGATCGATCTTCACCGACCGGCCGAGGCGGATCTCCTTCAGTTCGGCCTGCTTGGACGACGACCGGCTCTTCTGATCCTTCTTGGACAGCTCGTACTTGTACTTGCCGTAGTCCATGATCTTGCAGACCGGGGGCCGGCTGTTGGCGACGACCTCGACGAGATCGAGGCCGGCCTCCTGGGCCATGCGCATGGCCTCGCCGGTTTCGACGACGCCGATCTGCTCGTTGTCCGGACCGACGAGCCGGATCGGGGAGATCCGGATCAAGTGATTTACGCGGGTCCGCTGCACGGGGCCCGCTTCGCGGTAGAACCTTCTTCTGGCTATTGCAAATCTCCTGTCGAGGACCTTGTCGTTGCGCACGGCGCCCGGGCCGCCCTCTGCGGACCGGACCCGTTCAGATTGTGAAACGATTCACACGGGGTCATGGACGAGCGCGACCCCGCAGAGCGCCGGATGGGCGAGCGGCAGCCCCGCGGCCGAGGCCGCCGTGAGAACTGGACTGCATCGCGATCGTCATCGGAACTTCCGGCGAGAAACTGAGGCCCCGGCGATGCGCGCTGCGCCGCCGGCGACCCCAAAAGGCTAACCGCAGAACGGGCGCGAAGCAACCTTTTTTCGGGCGTCTTATCCAGCGAGCCACAGGGCGAAGTTCACGATCACGCTGATCGCCAGAGCGACCCCCAGGGCCGCCAGAAGGGGCGTGCGGAAATCGAACTGCCCGACGCCGGAGGTGTCCTCCACGATCTGGGAGGCCGCAGCGGGCTCTCCGGAGGCCAGCGAGACCAAGGCGTCGGCCCCCAGGTCGCGGTGGGCCAGGGGGGGCAGATCGCCCGCCCGGACGGCCCGGAGGTCGGTGAGCAGGTCGCGGCAGTTCTGGTACCGGTCGGCCGGCCGCTTGGCCATCATCATCTCAATGACCTCGCTGATGCCAGCGGAGAGGCGTGGATTGACCTGGTCGGGCGGGGCGGGGCTGGCCTTCAGGTGCTTATGCATCACGCTGGAGGGGTTTTTGCCGTCGAAGGGGACGCTGCCGGTGACCATGTGGTAGAGGGTGGCGCCGAGGGAGTAGATGTCGGCGGGGGCGCTGATGGCCGTCTCGCCGCGGATCTGCTCGGGGCTGATGTAGTAGGGGGTGCCGAAGGCCTTGCCGCTTTCGGCCTCGGCGGCTTCCTTGTCGCTTATGGCGCGGGCGAGGCCCATGTCGGCGAGCTTCACGACGCCCTCGTGCCCGATCATGATGTTCTTGGGCTTCACATCGCGGTGGATGAGGCCGCGGGAGTGGGCGTGATCGAGGGCCTCGGCGACCTGCATGGCGATCTCGATGGCCTCGGCCTCGGGGTAGCGCTTGTGCTTCACGATGTCGTCGTAGACGGTGCGGCCGTCGACGAACTCCATCACGAAGTAGTGATACTCGCCGGCCTTGCCGACGTCGTAGGCCTGGACGATGTTCGGATGGTTGAGCTGGGCGGCGGCCCGCCCCTCGGCGTAGAAGCGCTCGATGAACTGGGAGTTGGCGCTGAACTTCCGCGGCAGGACCTTGATGGCCACGAGGCGGTCGAGGTTGAGCTGCTTGGCCTTGTAGACCGTGGCCATGGCGCCGGCGCCGAGCTTGCCGAGCACCTTGTAGCCCGGGATCTTCTGGCCGCTGCGCTCGGCATCGAGAATCTGCTTGAGGCGGGCGATCTGTCGCTTGGTGACGAATTCCTGATCGACCAGGGCCCGGGCGAGGGACTGGCCGCTGTCCTCGTCGGCGGTGGCCCCGCCGGCGCGGCTGCCGCTCTTCAGGGTGTCCTGGACGTGCTGGACCTCTTCGGCGGTGGCGAGCCCATAATCGATGACGAGGCGGCCGAGGGCGGTGTCCACGCTGGTCCCGCCGCGGGCGACATCCTGCATGGCCCGGTCGGCATCCTCGGGGCTGGTAACGCCCCCGGTGGCCGGGAGCAGGCGTGTGCGGCTGGATGAGAGGGCGCCGGTCCCGGCGAGGTCTGCTGTCGGAGCGGACTGGCTTGCCGGCTGAGTCATGAGAGTGTGCTCAAGTACCTTTCGGGCAATCTGCAGGGCCACAACATAGACCGTGGGCCGCTCTGCGGCACAGGCCCCCGCCCGCTTTCTTCAAGGTCCCCGGATTCGAGATTCGCGGCCTCCCTTGCTCGCCGGCCGGCTGCCCTCGGTCGCTGGGGGGCGGCCGGGAGAGAACCGGCGACTGCGCCGGTACGCCGCGCGCGGGGGGTCGGTTCCCGCGGACCCGGACGGGGACCGATCAGGGGCTGGGCACGGCGCGTGGAAAGCGGCCGCGGCGGGGGGCGCGGTGGGTGTGGCTTGGTTGTGAAGCGGGTGTAACCGGCGCTGGGGTCAGGGGGCGCGGGGGAGGGCGCCGGCGCGGTTGCGGAGGTTTTGGGCGGGGGTTGGGTTGGTTGAGTTGATAGATGGGATGGGAGGGTGAGGTGGAGTCGTGCGCCTCGGGAGGGCGCTGTCGGCAGGCTGCAAGCCTGCCCCACCCGGCGCTGCCGGCGCCACCCGGGTTGGCTGTGCCACACTCGGCGCTGTGTACAGGTGAGACGCCTGTGCCATCCGGGTCGGCTGTGGCCCGCTCGGCGGCGCGCACAGGCGAGACGCCTGTGCCACCCGGCTTTGCTGTGGCGTCTGGTTTTTGCGGGGGTTGAGGGCGGCGAGGGCGCGGCGAAGGTTGAGGGTTCGCTTTGCGGTTGCTGCGCGTTCGATGGGGTTGAGGATGGCGAGGGCGGCGCGGAGTGTGATCTCCTGGCTGCGCAGCGCGGGGAGGGAGATTTCGGCGCCGGAGAGGTAGAGGGGCGCGCGGACGATCTCGGCGAGCGCGGCGGTTGCAGCGCAGGCGGCGTGGGCGCGGATGTGCGGGGCGCGCTGCTCGTTGAAGGCGCGGAGGCGCTCGAGGAGGCGCTGTGTGTGCGGGTGATCGGCCCAGGCGAAGAGGGTTTCGGGGTCGATGTTGTGGCAGGCGGCGAGCTGCTCGGGGGCTGTGGCGGCGGCGTACGGGAAGAGGAGGGATTCGGGGTTGACGTGCGGGGGGAGGGGCGGGCGGTCGGTGGGTGAGGCAGGAGTTGACTGAGAGGAAGGCATGAGGCATGCGGCATCGAGGCATCGAGTCGCGCCGGGAGGGGTGGCGGCGTTTTCGGCGGATTTTGTGCCGCGGCGCGCGCGCAGATCGGGTGGGTTGGTGGGGTCGGAGGCGC
>CAYMJK010000129.1:0-2799 GCA_964390535.1 uncultured Phycisphaeraceae bacterium
GACAAGATCTCGGTCTGGGGGAGGAGGAAACGGCGTTCTACGACGCGCTGGCGGAGAACGGATCGGCGAAGGATGTGATGAAGTCCGACACGCTGCGCCTCATGGCCCGCAAGCTGGCCGAGATGGTGAAGGACATGCCGAAGCTGGACTGGACGCAGCGGGAGTCGGTGCGGGCCGACCTGCGGCGGCGCGTGCGGCGGCTGCTGGCGATGTATGGGTACCCGCCGGACCTGTCGGAGGACGCGACGCAGTTGGTGCTGAAGCAGGCGGAGCTTTCGACGGAGAACGGGGTGGAGTGACCGCGAGTTCACCCTGCGCCCGCGGATTTCCGGTCGGCGGCGAGCGCCTCGGGCGCGCGTGACTTTGCCGCGGCGGCTTTGGCTCTGAACTCGGCGTTGGTTGTGGCGTTGTAATCCCGGTAGATTCGGCGGGTGTGGGCGTCGGCGGAGTTTGTCGTGATTCCGAGCGCCTGGGCGATCTGGCGGCGGGTGGCGCCTTGCTGGAGCAGTCCGAAGATGGCGGCGCGGAGTTCGGGTTTGCGGGTGTGGGGGCCGCCCTGGGGGCCGGGGGGCGGGGGCGGGGGGGCGCCGAGTTTTTCGCGGAGCTCGGGGCGGGTCCTGACGCCGTGGATGTGGCAGAGGCGCTGGGCATCCTCGAAGACCATCTTGATATCGAGGTCGAGCGATCTGGCGATCTGGCGGGAGGTGGCGCCCTCGAGGATGAGCGCGAGGACCTGCTGGCGGCGGGGGGTGGTTCGGCGCTGCTGGTGGTAGGCCTTGCGGCGCTGGTAGCCGGCGAGGTCCATGGGGCGCTCGACTTCGCGGCCTGTGAGGAGGCCGCTGGTGATGTGGGTGATGAACATGTTCCAGCCTTCGGCGCGGGCGCCTGATGGGTAGCGGATCTTCCAGCAGGCGTTGCAGGCGGGGGGCTGGCCGAGGATGTCGGTCCAGTGGGGCTTGAGGTCGGGGATGTGGTCTTTGCTGCCGCGGAAGTCGGCGATGGTCCAGCAGGGGAGTGGGAGGAAGAGGGCGCGGCAGAGGCGCGGGCAGGGGGTGTGGAGGTAGCGGCGGTTGGCGAGGGTGATGATCTGGGGGGTGGGGCACGGGCTGGAAGCCCGTGGGACGGGGGGACATGGGCTGGAAGCCCATGCCACTCCATCGGGGATGGGGCGGTAGCGGCCGGGGCATTGGAAGAGCCAGCCGCCGGGGGCGCGGCCGGTGGGGTCGGGCTGGGGGATGCGGCGGAGGGTTGCCTCGTAGTCGTCGGGGAGGAGTTCGGCGCGCTCGTGCCACATGTCGCCCCACATGAGCTGGGGGGCTCTGCCGCGGGGGGCGTTTGGGTCGAGGGGTGAGCGGGACCAGATGTAGGGGACGGGGCAGCCTTTCTTGCCGACGGATTCGCCGTAGACGCGGGTGACCTCGAAGACGCCGGCCTTGATCCAGTATCTGAGGCGGTTGGGCGACTGGCCGAGGACGCGGGCGGCATCGATCCAGTCGATGCCGGGCCAGGCGATGTGGACGGGGCAGGTGAGTGATTCGAGGATCCACTTGTTGAGGCCGATGTCGTGGGGGGCGGCGCGGCGGAGGGCTTCGCGGTCGTGATCGGAGATGATGGTCCAGTCGTCGATGCGGGTGTCGCAGGCGCGGATGCGGAGGCACCATGGGGCGACGGGGTTGCGGAGGGCGCGGGCAGCGCGCGCGGCGCGGCGGTCGGCCTCTTCGGGATCGTGGGGGAGGCGATTGGAGAGGTCTGCCCAGGCGCGGGTGCGGGCGTTGTCGGTTTCGTCCATGCGGGGGGATGGGGCGGGGCGGGGGCGGGGCAAGTTGTTGGGGGGGATTGACGTGGTTTTGGCGCGCGCGGGGGGCATTGGGCGCGGAGATTGCGCGCGCTGGGGGCGCGGGGGCGCTGAGGGGGCGGAGGGGAGGGGGCTACCATCGGCGGCTCATGGCTGAGGGTGGATTTCATCGCGCTGGGGGGCGGCCGCCGCTGCGTCTGGAGACGTTGCTGGAGGATTTCGTGTGGTTGCGGCTGGCGCGGGCGCCGCTGCTGGCGCTGGCGCCGGGGCGGTGGGCGATTGCGCTGATGGCGACGCTGGCGATCAGCATTCTGCGCGAGGCTTTCGGGGGTTTGAGCGAGGAGCCGGATCTGCTCGGGCGGATCGGGGCGGGGGTTGGGGGGCCGGCGCGGGATGGGGGTGTGGCGCTGCTGACGCTTCGGCCGCAGGATGCGGGGGGGCACGCGGCGGCGGCGGCGGCGGGGATGGCGGAGTTGCTGGTTAATCCGCCGGGGCTTGGGGTGATTCTGATGGCGCTGCCGGAGCTGGTGATCTGGCTGCTGGTGGGGGTTGCGATCAGCCGGATGGTGGCGCTGGATTTTGCGCGCGGGGAGTCGATGGGGCCGGCGGCGGGGCTGCGGTTTGGGGCCCGGGGGGTGGCGCCGGCGCTGGGGGCGATCGGGGCGCCGCTGCTGGTGGCGGCGGGGCTGGGGGCGATCGTTGCGGTGTTCGGGTTGCTGGCGGCGATTCCGGTGGTGGATGTGGTGGTGGCGGCGCTGGGATTCGTGGGGGTGATTCTGAGCCTGGCGGCGGCGGCGCTGGTGGTGTTCACGATCGTCGGGGGGGCGCTGGCGCTGCCGGCGATCGCGTGTGATGGGGCGGATGCGGCGGATGCGATTCAGCGGGCGTGGGCGTACTTGATTTCGCGGCCGATTCAGCTCTTCTTCGGGGCGCTGGCGGCGCTGGCGCTGGGGGTGATTCTGATCGGGATCGTCGGGTGGTTCGTGCAGGTGAGCCTGGTGGCG
>CAYMJK010000130.1:0-6228 GCA_964390535.1 uncultured Phycisphaeraceae bacterium
GGGCGGAAGGTGAGCAGCAGCGAACCCTTGATGTGCGCGTTCCCGCGGATATCGAGCACGCCGGCGACGATCGTCCCGCGCAGGCGGACATCCTGCTCCGGCGGGCTGTTGAACGTGCCGATGTCCACCGAGTACCCCGGCAGCATCATGCTGCTCTTGGCGATCTCCTCGAGGTCGCCGCTCTCGGGGTTGTACTGCGGGTCGGAGCGCAGCGTCTCGTCCGGGTGCTCGCTGACGAAGCGGGTGGCCCCGGTGAACTGCAGCTTGTTGCGCACGTGCGTGTAGACCTCGGGTGAGTCGCTGATGATCGACCCGATGAACAGGCAGTCGTGGAAGCGGATGTTGTTGCTGAACTCCTTGGTGTTCAGGATCCGCCTGCCGTTGATGAGGACCGGCTTGGGGAGATCCAGGAAGTTCACCGGCCGGTCGGACATGATGAAGTCCGCCTGGTCCAGGGCGTCGGTGATCGGGTTGTCCGGGATGCTGAACGCCTGGTTCGGCGGCAGCGCGCTGGCGGGCAGCACGTCCACCGGGTACTCCAGCGGGTCGGTGATCTCTGTGCGCGGGGAGACGGGCATCGGGCGGCCGGTGAGCGAGTCGAAGTCCATCCGGCCGTACAGCGACCAGTTGGCCCCGGTCTCGCTGCCCCCCTCCAGCGGCTGGGTGTTCTGCTCGCGCGAGCGCACCCACGTCACGCCCACGAACGTGCAGTTCACGAACAGCCCGTTGTTCCCCTCGGGGATCTGCACATCCTTGAACACCATGTTCTCGTAGACCGGGCGGTAGTACCAGTCGGCCGTGTTCGGCGAGTTGAACGGCGCCCGCTCGAAGTACGCCTGCTGGTTCGGGTCGGCGTGGTCCCAGTTGTCCGGCAGCATGTCGCCGTCATCGTCCGGGTCGAGCCGCCGGTACGCCGCCTCGCCGGAGGTCGGCGCAACGTAGATGTATCCGATCAGGTCCCCGCTGCCCCCGAGGCTGAGATTCTGGGCCACCTGGTCTCCGAAGTCGTCGCCGTCGGCCGCTGCCCGCAGCGCTGCGGTCGAGGCGGTGAACGAGGCGCCGGTCAACTCCGGCATCACATCCGCGGGCACGTTGAACATCGCCGGCGGGAGTTCCTCCTTCGGCGACACGCCGCCGCGCAGATACTGCCCGGTGTCCCCCTGGGCCGCAACCCAGTCCGACTCGGGCACGCGGAAGGCCAGCGTCCCGTGGACCTTGGCGTACTGGTCGCGGGCGTCGATCACCCCATCCAGGTAGCCGAGCACCCGGTCGGCGGCGTTGCCGAGGCTGTCGATGTCGTTGAAAGTCTCGCCGGCATCCCACTTGCCGTTGCTGTTGGCGTCGTCGTAGCCCCAGATGCCGTTGCCGTTGCGATCCGGGTTGGCGCTGTCCAGCAGCAGGGCCAGATCGTCATCGTCGACGAACTCGGCGGGATCGCCCGCCGCCGGCGTGCCGGCCCGCAGGGCATCCGAGAGGTTCACCCGGCCATACCCGGGCGAGCCCGGCGCATCGGTGTCGTAGTGCGCGATGAACAGGTCGATCTCATCCAGATACCCGTCCGCGGTGATGTCTTCGGCATCCGTGTCGGGGATGCCGTCGCCATCGGTATCGATCATCGTGCCCGGCCCTTCGACCGGATGGCCGATGCGCAGGCGGCTGTCGCCATCGACATCGTTCGCCTCGACACTGGCGTGAAACCCCTGCAGGACAGTGTCCAGCGCCGGATCGAGCCCGAGGAAGTCCGAGCGCGTCAGCAGCGGGTGCCCGTTGTCGAACGTCACCGCGTCATACAGCATCCCGAGGTCGCCGACGATGTTCACGTTCTTGCCGAGCATGATGCGCGACGGGCTGAGCACCGCGTGGTCCACGCGCTTCACGAACTCGAAGTCGCGCATGATCGTCCGCGTGATCGGCCGCCCCGCGCGCTGCAGATCGAAGTCGAACCCGGTGGCGATGATCCGCACCGTCCTGCCATCCTCCAGCGGCGCATAGGTCACCTGGAACGCCGGCCCGTACGGGGCGCCGCCGTCGATCTGCGTCTCCAGCCCGATCGGCGGCGTGAAGACCCAGTCGCTGCCGTGGTACACCCCCGTCCCGGTGATGCTCGCCGGCTTCATGCCGATCTGCGGCGACGACAGCCCGTCGAACGGGATCACGTTCCCGTCCCACCCGTGGATCGTCAGCAGGGCGTCGGCGACCCCGCCGGGGACCGTCCCGTCGCGCAGGGGGAGCACGTTCACCGCGCCACCGCCCGACATCGTCCCCGCCCACAGGTCCTCGCCGAAGCTCTCGTCGATGTCGCCGCGCTCGATCACGAAGCGGCTCACCGCCTCGGCCAGCCGGTCCTCGGCCATGTCCATCCCGGTCTCGGCGGCCCCCAGCGCCCGCATCACGTGCAGGTGGCTCGCCGCCGTCTGCAGATTGCCGCGGCTGGCGATCGCCATCGCCGCGGCGAGCGAGCCGAAGAGCACCAGGAACATCATCGACAGCACGCTGACCACGCCGCGCCGGCTCAGTCTCCGGCGGCGCAGCCGCCTGCGCCGGATCGACCGGCGGCCGGAGGCCTTCGCCCCTTCCATGCGCGATCCAGTCATGTGCGCTTCGCGATTCCGCATCGTGCAGCCCTTCCTTCCCTCCCGATCCGCTCCTCCCCCCGATCCGCTCCAGTTACGGAACGATCCACTCCACACGCGTGATCTCTTCCTGGGTCGCCTGGAACGGCCCGCCGTAGCGAACCGCCACCTGCACCCGCACCGGGTAGTCATCCACGGCCCGGCCCGGGCTGGCCCCGGCAGGCGGCTCGAACGCCTCCACGGCGACCGGCAGAGAGAGGTTCGTGGGGTCCACTTTGTCGACGATCACTTCCTGCGACCATCCGATCATGGGCACCTGCTCGTCGAAGGCGTCGAGCATGACGCTCCCGTCCGCGTAGATCTCCGGGATCACGAAGCCGGCGGCATCCACCGGCCCCGGCAGGTCGCCATCGCTCGGATCGGCCGTGCCGTCGAACGCGAACCAGATGCCGTCGAAGTCATCGAGGTCGTCGAAGTCGAGAATCGTGACCTCTCCATCCTCCGGCCCCCAGCCCTCCAGGGTTCCGGAATCGAGCCACAGCCCGCTCGCCGGGTCATGCTTCGGCAGGCCGCGCATGTACTCGCGCAGCTCATTGCCGAGGTAGGTCGCCGCCGCGGCGTGGCTGGACCACTGGTTCGTGCGCATGAACGCCTGATGGGCCTCCACGAGCGCGACTACGCCGACGCCGATGATGATCGTCGCCAGCGCGGCCTCGATCAGCGTGAAGCCCCGGGCCATCGCCCTGGGGGCTCGTGGGGCTCGTCGCGGGTGTGTTCTCGGCCTGGGCATGCGATACCTCCGGGTGGACCGGCTCCGCCGTTGAGCATCGGATACGGAGTCGCTCAGGACACCACCTGGCTCATCTTGAAGATGGGCAGGATGACGGCCATCGCGATGAATCCGACGATCGATCCCATCACAACGATCATGATGGGTTCGATAAGCGACGTGACGGCCTTGATCTGGTCCTTGAGCTGCTTGGCGTAGTAGACCGATACCTCGTCGAGCACCTCGCCCAGACGGCCCGATTCCTCGCCCGCCGACACCATCTGGATCACCGACCGCGGCAGCAGCGTCGTCTTGCTCAGGGGCAGGGCGATCTTGCGCCCCTGCTTCACCGAGCCGTAGACGTTGCGCCACATCGCCTTGAACAGGCGGTTGCCGGAGATGTCCCCGGTGATCGCCAGCGTGTCCAGCATCGGCACGCCCGCGTTGATGAGCTGCCCCATCGTCTGCAGCGAGCGGCTGACGTACAGCGAGCGGAACATGGTCTTCACGATCGGGATCGAGAGCTTGAGCTTGTCGATCCAGAAGCCGCCCATCTCGGTGCGGCAGAAGACGAACAGCAGGATCGCCAGCCCGATCAGGGCGCCGAGCAGATATGGCCACTGGGCCGTGAAGAGCTGGCTGATCCCCATCAGGAACTTCGTCGCCCACGGCAGGATGTCTTCCTTGCCCTCGAACACCATGTAGAACTTCGGCAGCACGAAGGTCAGCAGGAAGATCGTCACGCCCACTGCCATCGTGCCGATGATCGCCGGGTAGATCGACGCCCCGACCACCATCTTGCGCGTCTCGATCTCCTGGGCGATGTAGCCGCCGATCCGGTCCAGCATGTCGCTGAACGAGCCGGACATCTCCGACGCCCGGACCATGTTCACGTACAGCGGGCCGAAGAGCTTGGGATGTTTTGCGCACGCGTCCGAAAACTGCTTGCCGCTCTCGACATCCGTCTTGAGCTGCTGGATGATCCTGCGGAACGAGCGGTGCTGCGTCTGCTCCCCGATCCCCTCCAGCGCCGACCGCAGGTTGATGCCCGCCCGGATCATGACCGCAAGCTGGGTGGTGAAGTCCAGCACGTGCTTCTGCGACGGCTTCCCGGAGTTCAGCTCGCGGAACTTCTCCAGCAGGGCGCCCGAGTCGATGGTCTGCTGCATCGGCGTGATGCTGACGACGTGCATCCCCTGGCTGCGCAGGACGCCCGCGGCCGTGCCGACGCTGTCGGCGCTGAGGATGCCGACCTGCATCTGGCCGCTCGTCGTCTTGACCTGGTACCTGTAGTTCGCCATGCGACTTTCCAAAGCGAGAAGCGAAGGGCCCGAGGCTCAGATCTCCGCGTGTTCCGTGCCGCCGCCCGGGGCCATCCCCGACCTCCGACCCGATCCCTGCTAAGCGACCAGCTGCCGCTCCAGCTTGTCCGGGAAGGCCGCCTGGGCCACGGCGTCCTCTTTGCTGATCATCCCGTTGAAGTACAGTTCCGCGATCGACCCGTCCAGGCTGCTCATGCCGATCGAACGGTTCGTGTCGATGACGTTCGGGATCTCGAACGTCCGGTTCTCGCGGATCAGGTTCCGCACCGCCGGCGTGCACAGCAGCGTCTCGACCGCCGGCGCCATCCCGGGCTGGTCCACCCGGCTGAACAGCGTCTGGCTGATCACCGCCTGCAGCGTGTTGGCCAGCATCGACCGGATCTGGTTCTGCTGCCCCGCCGGGTACATGTCGATGATTCGTTCCACCGTCTGCGACGCGTTCACCGTGTGCAGCGTGCTGAACACCAGGTGGCCCGTCTCCGCCGCCGAGATCGCCAGGGCGGTCGTCTCCAGGTCGCGCATCTCGCCGACCAGAATGATGTCCGGGTCCTGACGCAGCGCGTGCTTCAGGCCGCTCGAGAACGTCGGCATGTCGGCGCCGAGCTCGCGCTGCTCGATCAGGCACCGGTCGCTGTGGAACGTGTACTCGACCGGGTCCTCCAGCGTGATGATGTGCTTGCGATACCGCTCGTTCATCGCCTGGATCATCGCCGCCAGCGTCGTGCTCTTGCCCGAGCCCGTGTCGCCGGTCACCAGCACCAGCCCGCGCGGCAGATACGTCAGCCGCGCGATCACCTCCGGAAGGTTCAGCGCCGCCAGCGGGGGCACCCGCGTCTTGATCGTTCGCATCGTCAGGCCGACCGCCCCGCGCTGCATGTGCGCGTTCACGCGGTACCGGCTCAGACCCGCGATCTCGTAGGAGAAGTCAGCGTCCTTCTGCCGGTCGAAGATCTCCACCGACTCCGGCGGCGCCATCTCCTGCAGCATCTCGTACGCCGACTGCGGCGTGATCACCGGGAAATCCATCGGTGTCATCACCTGGTGGATCCGCATCACCGGCGGATGCCCGGCCACCAGGTGAATGTCCGACGCGTCCGCCTCGTGCGCTGCTGCGAGCACTTCGTTCAGGTTCACCTGGCCGCCTCCTTGCCGTGGCTGCGCGCCCAACCGGGGCCGCCACCGTCTGGGTCGCTATCGGCGGCACTCGGATCGCGATTGATCCCGCGGCAGAGAGAGTTGAGGGGCGCCTTGCCGTCTGTAACGGTTAGGCGAGCCCCGCAGCAGTTGACGCCTGCGCTGCCGCCGGCGCCACCCACGCGGCGTCCGCAAACCACCGCCGCCCCGGCCGTGGTCCGTATACATGGTCCGGATTGCTGCCCGCTCACGCCCCGCCGGCGATCTTCTCCCTCGCTGCTACCGCCAGCGCATCCGCCCGCTCGTTCTCCGGATGCCCCCTGTGCCCCCCGATCCATTGAAACCTGATCTCTAGCCGCCCCTTCAGCTCGTCCAGCAGGCGCCACAGATCCTCGTTCTTAAACCCCTTCATCTCCCCGCTCCGCCAACC
>CAYMJK010000131.1:0-3369 GCA_964390535.1 uncultured Phycisphaeraceae bacterium
TTGCCGCCGCTGACCGCCGCGGGAAGCTCGTTGTTCGCCTTTTCACCTTCCTTCGGGTGCGGCGCGGTGATGTGTTCCCCGCGGATGCCGACGCGCGTGGCGTGCGCGCCGTGCGGCCCGCCGGCGTGGCCGGGGAAGTCCCAGCCCGCGACAACGTACCAGATCTCGAACCACCAGTGCCTTCCCTGGATGCGGTACACCGTGTCCGGCACAGCGCCGGTGTTGATCCCGGCAGCGATCGGCGCCGTCTTGTTGATCTGCAGATCACCGTTGGCCTTGAACGCCAGTTCCTCGTCGGTTGTAATCACCTGACTCGAACCGGCCGTGTCATCGGCAAGCGCTGCCGCTGGCGCCGCCAATCCGGCAGCGAGCAGCAGCCATGGCAAGCGAGCCGCCAGGCGCCTGTCAATCACCGCGCCGCTGGCGCCAGCGCCGCCTCCGAAGGTCCGACCAGAGTGTATTGAACGTGTCCTCGACATGGCTGGCTCCTTGGGGGAAGTTCTCGCTTCGCGCCTGCCCTTGGCGGACGTCAGGAATCTCAGCGCAGGCTGCCGCGGAGGCTCACGCGCCGGATCCCTTCTTTCTTGTCAAGATGGCGAGGGCGGCGCACACAGCCTCCGAAGGCGCCTTCGGCGCGCCGTGATCCTGCGTCAACCTGGTTCAGCCCTCACCCGCCGCCGGGCGGCGCCCCGTCCCCCTCGGTCGCCGGCTCCTCCGCCGTCGCAACCTGCAGCGCGGCAGCGCACGCCGCGAGGCGGACGCGCTGCGGCGGGGTGAGGATCGGCTCGAAGCGGGCGATTGCCTGCTGGATCTGCGCCGCGTGCGGCAGCTTCTGGTGAATGCTGCGCTCCAGGGCGTCCAGCCAGATGTCCGGTGATGCCGCGGGGATGAGCACGGTGGGGGCGCCCGTTGTGCGCGCGCCCTCTTCCTCCGCATCGCCGCCGGGCGCCTCGGCCTCGTCGGCGCCCGCGCCATTCAGCGGCGCCGCCAGACGCGGGTCATCCAGCCGCCCCAGCAGCAGCAGCGCCAGCGTCCGCGCCTCCGCCGCGCCCGGCGCCTCCGCCGCCCACGACGGATCGAGCGGCTCCAGCGCCTCCAGCGCCATGTCCGGCCGGTTCAGCCCGAGCCGCAGTTCGGCCAGCAGCAGCAGCGCCCGCGTCAGCGACTCCGGATCTTCCGGCGGCCCACTCCCGCTCGCGCCCGCCGCAAGATCGATGCAGCGCGCGAGGATGCGCTCCGCAAACGCCGCAGAGAGCCCCGCCCGCGCTGCCCCCGGCTGTTCGGCCTCCGGCCCGGCTTCCGGCCCGCCCTCGGGATCGCCGTCCGGCCCACTTTCCGTGTCGATCTCCGTGTCAGTCGCACCGCCCCCGGCCTCAGCGCAGCGCGCCGCCACCTCGATCAGATCCGCCACCGAAAGCCCCGCGGCAATCGCCGCCAGCCGCTCCTCCCGCGCCGGGTCGTCCGCCGGAATCAGCTCCTCCATCGCCTCGAACTCCGCCAGCGTCGGGCCGTTGGCCGCGATGGCGTCCGCGGCGATCGGGATGATCTGCGGGTCCGCCCGCGCGGCCTCGATCAGCCGATCGATCTGCGCCGGGTCCGTCGCGACGATCTGGGCCGCCAGCCGCCGCGCCGCTTCCTCCGGCCCCGTCAGCAGCGAGGCGATGATCTCCCGGTCCCCCTCGTCCCCGAGCAGCACCAGCAGTTCCATCCCGTCGCGCGACAGCGTTTCCGGCGCCGGCCGCCGAAGCGCCGCCAGCACCCGCTGCTCATCCTCCGCGGCCACCCCGATCCCCGCCTTGTGCGCCGCGAGGATCACCCGCGCTGCCCGCTGGCGGATGAGCGGGTCATCGAACTCCAGCCAGCGCAGCACCACATCCCGCGCCACCGGCGTCGGCCAATTGCGCAGCGCTAGCAGCAATCGCCCGGCAACCTCCGGATCCTTCTCGCGCAGCAGCGCCTCGGCGACGCTGGCGCCGGCGCCATCCGGGCGCAGCCGGTCGATGAGCAGCGCTGCCCGCCCTCGCGTGTCCGGCGCCGGATCGGCGAGCAATTCCACGATGCGCGCCCCAACCTCCGGCGAAATCCGCTGGCTCCCATCCAGCGCCCGCTCGATCAGATCCAGCGCGAGCTGCCGGATCGCTGGCAGCGGCTCCTGCAGCATCGCCAGCAGCAGCGCAACCCGCTGCTCGGCATCCGACGCGTTGTACAACTGCTCCATCGTCCGCCGGTACTGTGCCTCCACCTCGCGCTTGGCGCCCGCCAGCCGATCCGCCCGCGCAGCGCACCCTGCCGCAAGATCAGCGAGCCACAGGGTGTCCGGCAGCATCGCGCGGTCCTTGAACCATGCCTGCCACGCCTCCTGCCCACCGCGTCGGCGCAGTTCATCATCATCGCGCCCGGTGATCCGGATCAAGGCGGCCGTCGCCGCCATCCGCACGACCGGCGCCTCCGCGGGCGCCAGCCGCTCGATAAGCGCCCGCGCCGTGTCGCGCGACTGATCGATCCCGAGCGCGCCGATCGCCGCGGCCCGCCGGCCATCCGGCCACCCGCTCCCCGGACGAATCCCCTCGAGCAGCAGCGGTCGCACCCCCGGCGCCGGCGCCTCGCCCAGGGCCCGCAGCAGAATCGCCGCCCGCCGGTCGGCCGGATCGGGCGCCCCGAGGATCTCGCTGATCGCCTCGCGGGCGGCCTCCGGCGGCGCCGCGATGAGCGCCCGCGCCGCCGCAAGCCGCGCCGCCTCGTCGGCGGTCTCATCGGAGATCATCGCAAGCGCATCGCGGATGCGCGGCGCCGTCGCCCCCCCCGGCTGGGCCGCCGCCGCCGCCTGAGCTGCCGGCTGACCCAGCGCCGGGCCCCCCGTCCCCCCGAATGCGAGCAACATCACGCCGGCCGCGAGCCGGAAGTCCAAGCCCGTCCTGTGTGCTCTGTGGTGGCGCATCAGCCGTATCTGCCCAGCATAGACGAAGAGATGGCGCAGCGCGCCATCTTTCGCCTCTTCATCGGCTATTTCACAACAATTTACCGCGGATTGCCGGGGGCGCGCGCCCCCAGACGGTCCGGCCCCTCCGGAACCGCCGCAGCGTCCGCCCGGGCCTGCATCGCCTCGGCGATCAGCCGCTCGGTTGCCCCCGGCGACCAGATGTCCGTGTAGTCCTGCCCGTCGCACGACTGACGCACGAACAGATAGATCAGCGTCACCGCCGTGAAGAAATAGCTCACCGCCAGCGCCAGCACCGCCGCCTGCGCCGCCTGCCGCCACATCATCGCCAGCCACGCCGCGGCGCCCGCCGTCCCCCCCTCGGCCCGCCCCCCGGCCACCGCCCCCGCCCGCTCCGACCACGCCCCCGCCCAGGCCTCCGTCGCCACCAG
>CAYMJK010000132.1:0-3336 GCA_964390535.1 uncultured Phycisphaeraceae bacterium
GAAGTCGGCCCCCGCGCCTGCGCGGCCCGTGCGCACGCCGCGCCGGCCCCAGCCGCCGGCGGCCAAACCCGCTCCGGCCCACGCGGCCGGCCCGACCAAGAGCGCATCCAGAGGCAGAAAGCCGGACATGACCGACACGACCACACGCTTCGCCGACGCCGTCGCCCTCGCCATGGACTTCTCCGGCCCGGTGCCTGGCTCGACGAGCGAGAAGGCGCACCGCCTGACCACCGCGGCGACGGTGCTTGCGTACTCCGAGGAGGAGGACCAGGCCATTGCCGGCGTGCTCGTCGAGCCGATTCACCTCCTCGACCTCGAGCCGCTGGACCGCGCGAGCATCCGCGAACGCTACGGCGACAGCGCAGCCGATCTGCTGGAGGAAGTGGACGCGATCATGAGTGTGCCGATGTCGCCCAGCGGACGGCCCTCGCCGGCGTACAAGGGCACGGTCGAGAAGGCCTCCGAAGGCGCGATCATCGTCGCCGGCGCGCACGCCCTCACCGCGGCCCGCGCGGTCACAGCGCGCAGCCGCACCGAGGGCGAGACGGCATGGGAGGTCTTCCAGGGCGGCCGGGCCTTCGCCGCCTGGTACTTCAAGACACTCGCCGACGGCGTCGGCGCCTCCCTGCGCCAGCTCGACCACAACGATCTGGCAATCGAACTCAACAGCGCCGTGGATGAACTTCTGGAAGAGGCCGAAGGCGCCGACACCGAGGGACGCAAGGCCGCGTAAGGCGGATTCGAGGATGACACCATGACCGACGAGCACAAGACCACCGACACCAGCACGCCCGCCCCGGCCCCCAGCGCTGCGCCTCAGCCCGCGAGCAGCGCGCCGCCGCCGGCAGACGCGCCCGCTGCGCCCGCCGCGAAGCCCGAGGCCGAGCCGGATGCCGCCGGCAGCACCGTCCCGCGCAGAGGGCGCGTCACCATCGAGATGGCCCGGTGCACGCTCGGCGAAATCATCAACGTCTCCCCCACCGGCGTCCGCGTCGGCTTCAAGGGCGCCCGCTCCGCCATTCCCAAGGAGAATGCGCTGTTCAGCATGGAGATGCAGACGCCCGATGGCCTCGTCACCGTGCCGGCGCGCATCGTCTGGGTGAAGCGCACGGGCTTCCGCAAGTTCGACATCGGCATCGAGTTCGGCGAGACCGACCCGGCGACCGTCGCCAAGCTGCGCCAGCTCGCCACTATGGCGGGCCGCTCCCTCGTCATCAACGACACGACCGGCGGCAGTCAGCTCCGCGCCGGCTGACCCGCGCGCGCGGCGGACGCCGATACCGGCGCCATGCGCTGGGCGGCCCACGCAGCGATGATCTCGCCAGCGCGATCTGCCTCTGCGCCGGAAACGTCCAGGTGGCAGACGGCCCGCAGCCGGCGCTCCCCCTCCGGCAGCACGCCCACGCCCGCAGCCCGGAGCTGGGCGCACGCCTCCACCGCCAGCGGCAACTCCGGCGCAAGCTCGAAGTACACCAGGTTCGTCATCACGGCAGTGCGATCGATCGAGATCCCGGGCGCCGCCTCCAGCCGCTGCGCCAGCCGGCCCGCCGTGGCGTGATCGTCGGCAAGGCGCTCGATGTGATGATCCAGCGCGTGCAGGGCGGCCGCGGCAAGCACCCCCGACTGCCGCATGGACCCGCCGAGCATCTTGCGGAAGCGCCGGGCCCGGCCGATGGCGCCGGTGTCCCCGCACAGCATCGACCCCGCCGGCGCCCCGAGGCCCTTAGAGAAGCAGCAACTCACCGTGTCGAAGGGCGCGGCGATGCGGTCGAGGGGGATGCCACTGGCGATGTGGGCGTTCCAGATGCGCGCGCCATCCAGGTGTGCGCGCAGGCCCAACCGGCGCGCCTCCCGCCCCACCGCTTCCAGCGTCTGGACCGGCCAGACCGTCCCGCCACCACGGTTGTGCGTGTTCTCGATGCAGAGGAGGCTCGTGCGCGGCTCGTGCTCATCATCACTGCGCATCGCCGGCGCGATCGCCTCCGGCCCGAACACCCCCGTGGGCCCGTCCAGCAGGCGGATCGAGCAGCCCGAAAGCGCGGCGTATCCCCCGCTCTCATACAGGTAGATGTGGCTCTCGCGCTGCGTGATGATTTCGTCGCCCGGGCGCGTGTGGATGCGCACCGCGCACGCGTTGGCCATGGTCCCCGATGGCGTGAAGCACGCCGCAGCCTTGCCGAGCATCCCGGCGACGCGATCCTCCAGCCGGCGCACGGTCGGGTCGTCGCCCAGGACATCGTCGCCCACCTCCGCCCGGGCCATGGCCTGGCGCATCGCCTCGGTGGGGCGGGTGACAGTGTCGCTGCGAAGGTCCAGAAAGCGGTTCATGGGGGCGGTCGTAGGGGTCATCGAGTGTACGGCGCCAGTTTGACAGCCGGCCCGCCGCCAGGGCGCCGCACTGACGCCGCGCTGCCCCGCGAGGCCGGCGCAGCGGGCCCCAGCCGCCTCGCCGCGGCCGGCGCCCCGTCACCTCGCGCTGGCGCCCGGCTTGCAACACGCAGGGCGGCGTCCGGGGGTCCGGGGGGTCCGGGCCGCCGGCTGCACCAGTCACAGGAGGAACCCGCCATGACGACCAACCTGACAAGGCGCCTGCCGATGAGCGTCAGCCCGCTCAGCGAGCTGTTCAACGCGCTGTTCGAGGATGGCCCGGGTCTCGCCCGGACCACCGAGCCCGACCTGCCGCTGGACATCTCGGAGACCGAGGCCGCGTACATCATTCGGGCTTCGCTGCCCGGATACCGGCGCGACGAAATCACCGTCGAGGAAGATGAGAACGTGCTCACGATCTCGGCGCAGCACTCCGAGGAGCACGAGCAGACCAACGAGCGCTATCACCGGCGCGAGCGCCGCTTCGGCTCGGTGACGCGGCGTCTGCGGCTGCCCGACGACCTCGCCGAGACCGAGCCGCACGCGGAGTTCACCGACGGCGTGCTCTCGCTGCGTCTCCCGAAGGCGGAGAAGCGGGCGCCGAAGCGCATCGAAGTCCGCTAGGGATACTTCATTCCCATCCCCCCGGCGAGGGCTGCGCACAGCGCGCGCCCTCGCCTTTTTCGGGTAGGTCGGCGCTCCGGGTTCGTCGGCGCTGGCGCCGACCCCGGCTACGTCAGCGCTCCGCGCCGACCCCGCCCGAACACCCTTTCGTCTTTACAGCCCCGCCAGCAGCTCCTCGGAGACATCCGACTGCTTCACGCCCACGTACGCGTGATACTCCAGCGGCTCGCCCGCGGTGGACAGGCGGTGGCGATACGGCTCGTGCGTGGGGGCCCGCATGACACCTGCCCGGCTCATGCGCCGTAGCAGCGTCGAGAAGCCCGACTGATCGCCCTCATCGATGAA
>CAYMJK010000133.1:0-3474 GCA_964390535.1 uncultured Phycisphaeraceae bacterium
TGTGCAGCCAGGTCGCGTCGCCGGTAGTCGCCGGGCCGCCGGCGCCGCCGCCGAGGCCACCGCCGACGCTGGTCCCTTCGCCCCAGGCCTGCTCGGCGCGGTGCAGGTTGACGATGTTGGGGCCGGTGATGGCGCGGTCCATGGTCAGGGAGAGCTCGACCTCCATGACCACGCTTCCGGGCGGGATGGCGCTGATGTCGAAGCGCATGAGCGCGCGTTTGATGTTCCCCCCGGCGTCCCTGCCGCAGAAGAACCACTCGCCGGCGCCGGCGCTCAGGGCGCCGGAGGGGCTTTCGTAGAGGGTGTTGTCGGCCGCGGGCTCGACAGTGATCTCGTCGCCCGCGCAGACGCCGGCGAGGCCGAGGGCCGCGACGGCCGCGATCATCTGCGCGGTTCTCGGGCCTCGCGCTGTCTGGATCATCATCGGGATCGTCGGGTTCGTCAAAGTCATCGGGCGCCTCCCCAGAAGCAATGTCGTCTGCCAGCATGGTCTTGCGGCGGGCGCTACGGGCAGCCTGCCGCGAACTCGTTCTGAAACGCGAGGAAGTCGAAGAAATCGAGCGTCCCATCCCCCGTGAAGTCCGCCTGCGGATCGCCCGCGGCGAAGAGGTTCTGGAAGGCGAGGAAGTCGAAGAAATCGAGTTCGCCATCGCCGGTCAGGTCGACGCGGCAGGGGCTCTGGACCTCGAGGTCGGCCTCGAAGTAGCTTTCGATGAGCTGGCCGCCGAGCGGGACGGGCGCCGCGCTGTCGGCGACGATGCGGACGAACCAGAGGTGAGACGCGCCCGGATCGACCTCGAGCAGCGGCCCGGCGACGGCGTCGGACTCGATGGTGGCGGTGAACTCACCCGTGCCGCTCCAGCCCAGGTCGGCGCCGCTGACGGACCAGAACTCGACGGTCTCGGTCGGCGGCTGCAACTGGAAGAGGATCTCGGCGGCATCCGGGAAGGAGCCAGCGGTCGCCTCGGTCCGAAAACGCACGACGAGGCGCGTCCGGAGCAGCGTCCCGACATGACCGGGCGCGAGGAAGTCGGCGGAGTACTGGACGCCGAAGATCGCCAGGGGCGCCTCCGGAAGCTCGAAGCGGAGGGTGATCTCCTCGGCGCTGGCGGGGGCCCCGCCGAGGGCGGCGATGAGCGCGAGCGCGCAGGATGCGCGGCACAGGATTGCCTTCATCGTGGTCTGCCTTTCTCCTCCCGCTGGCATGGTATACGAAGATCCGCGGGAATGGGTCCGGGCCGGGCGGCGGTGAGCGATAGAACGGGTTTCGATCGCTCATGGATGGCTTGGCATTGGATTACGGGCCCTGCGGCTGCGCGGAGCGAACCCGCACAAGTCCCTACGATGGGGCGGGCCCGTGGCGGAACGGCAGACGCAGCGGACTTAAAATCCGCTTCCCCGTATGGGGAGTGTGGGTTCGACTCCCACCGGGCCCATCCGCGGGTGCGGTGGCGCGGGCTGGAAGCCGCGCCACGGGGGCCGCTCACTCACCGGGTCGGCAGCGCATCGCCGATTGTGGGGCCATGAGAGCGATTGTGTGTGAGGCGGGGAGTGTTCGGCTGGCGCCGGAGTATGCGGCGCCATCGGCCGGCTCGGGCGAGGCGCGGGTGCGGGTGCGCAAAGCGCTGGTGACACGGGCCGATGGAGAGATCGCCACCGGCCGGCGGCGGCACGTGGGGGTGATGGGGCAGGCGCTGGTCGGGGAGGTCGAGCGGGCGCCGGATGCCCCGGCGCTGATCGGCAAGCGGGTGGTGGCCTCGCCGGACATCATCTGCGGCATGTGCGATCTGTGCCGCGGCGGGCTGAGCCGCCACTGCCGCGACCGGGCGAGCCTGGGGCGGGACGATCGAGACGGCTGCTTCTGCGAGCTTGTGCGGGTTCCGGTGCGCAATCTGGTGGAGGTTCCGCGCGGGGTCGATGATGACGCGGCGCCGATGGCGCCGGTGGTGGCGTCGGCGCTGCACGCCGCGCAGCACATCCGGCCGGGGCAGAAGGCGTTCATCACCATCCTCGGCGACGGGCTGGAGGCGCTGGTGGCAGCGCAGGTGGCGCGGCAGACGAGCGACGCGGTGCGGCTGCTCGGGTGGCGGCCGGAGCGATTCGGCCTGTGCGAGAAGTGGGGCGTGCGCCATCGGCACGCGGACCACGCGGGGCGGCGGCGCGACCAGACGGTGGTGATTGACTGCGAGGGGTCGCCGCGCAGCCTCGAGCTGGCGGCGGGGCTGCTGCGGCCGCGCGGGACGATCATCCTGACGTGCGCGCCCGGCCGGGGGCAGGCGATCGACCTGCGCCCGATCGTGGATGCGGAACTGGAGATGGTGGGCTCGCGGGCCGGGCCAGTGCAGGATGCCGTGGCGCTCCTGGCGCGGGGGGAGATCGACACGCACTCGCTCATCGGGCGGCGGGTTCGTTTCGAGGATGGGGCGGCCGCGATCGCGGCGGTGGGGAGCGGGGAGCTGCTCAGCGCGCTGATCGACATCGGGTAGGCGCGGCGCCCGTACCATTTCCCTGTGTCCCCGCGCCCGATGCAGCCGCAGCCGAGGATTCCGCTCACGCCGGGGCGCTGGGCGTTTGGCTGGATGTGCGCGGCAATGGTGACGTGCGGGCTGCTGAGCCCGGTTGCGCTGCTGGTGTCGCTGTGGGCGCTGCGCCGGCCGGAGCCGCTGGGGATCGTGGCGCTGGTGATGTCGGCGGTGATTCTGCTGGTGGCGGCGGCGGCGCTGTATCTGCTGGGGGCGCCGGCGTGGGTTCCGCTGGTGGGGGGGTGAGGGGGGTGAGGGAATGATGAATGATGAGGGATGAATGATGAGTCGGAGTGGGGTGGGGCGTCCGCGTCGTAGGTTGCGACGTCGGTGCTGGCGGCACCGCGGCGGCAAAAGCGACAGCGGTGGCACGCATATGCTGCGGCATGAGAGCGATTGTCTGCACGAAGCAGGGGGCGCCGGTGGCGCCGAACATCCGGTACGTCGAGGACTGGCCCGAGCCGGGGGAACCGGGGCCGGGGGAGGTGCGCCTCAGGACCCTTGCGACGGCCCTGAACCAGATGGACCTGTGGGTGGGGCGCGGCGTGCCGGGGCTCTCGCTGGAGTATCCGCGCATCAGCGGGTGCGACGCGTGCTGCGAGGTGGAGGTCGTCGGGCCGGGGGTGGACGAGGCGTGGCTCGGGCGGCGGGTGATCGTGAACGCGGCGACGCGGGTGGCCCAGCCGGCGCGGCCGGATGATCCGCCGGCATCAACCCTGGCGCCGCAGTATGAGCTGATCGGGGAGCATCATCACGGGATGCTGCGGGAGCGGTTTTGTGCGCCCGCTGCGAACCTGGCAGATGTCGGCGACGCCGAGCCTGCGCCTGCCGCGGCGTTCGGGCTGTGCGCGCTCACGGCGTGGTCGATGATGATCACGAAGGGGGGCCTGCGGCCGGGGCGGAGCGTGCTGATCACGGGGATCGGCGGGGGCGTGGCGACGAGCGCGCTGGC